>DATJEM010000055.1:0-5409 GCA_035496615.1 Leptolyngbya sp. | reverse complement strand
TAAAGCCTAATAATTCAGCGTGACGGATCAGATAGTAAGAATGCTTGTGATGCGAGGAATGTCCGATATGATGCCCGCAATTGTGCAACATCGCGGCTGCCCACAGCAACATCCGCTCTTCAGATCCCCAAGAATGCAGCTTTCCCTGAGTCTGATCGAATAAGCTCAAAGAAAAATTTGCCACTCGTTCGCTATGTTCTAAATCTACCTGATAGTTTTGAGCCGTTTTGAGTACACTGCGTTCGCGAACCGACCCTTGATATCGCAGCCGATTCTCAATCAGTCCATGCCCCATCATCCAATCGACGATTACGCCTTCTCGCAGCGATCGCTCACACACGACGATCGAGTCTGCTCCTACCTGCATCATCACCTCTTGCAAAATCAATGCTCCAGGAAGAATGATTTCCGCTCGTCTTTCAGACAGTCCCGGAACCGAAAGCCGTTCTGCTAAATTCATTTTTCGCAAACGACTGACCCACTCTCGCAAATCCTTCAGCGATAGTTCGCAGCCGTTCAGCGGCGCAGGAACGGCACCAAGCTTGTCACGAGCATTCAGCGCTACTAAAGTTTCGATCGTGCCAGATGTCCCGACTAAACGCGGACGTTCTCCAGGCTCAAGATGCGCTTTGAGATCGTCGATCGATCGCTCCAACATTCCCCGAACATACGCTTGCAGTCCGGTAAATTCTCCGGTGCTGATGGGATCAGTTGTCACCTGTTCAGCGCTGAGGCGAACTGCTCCCACTTTTGTACTGCTTAACGTCCGCGGCTCATGTCCATCGCCCAAAATTAACTCAGTCGAACCGCCGCCAATATCTACGATCACATGGGGTTGATGATCAAAGTTCATTCCCGATAGCACACCGAGGTAAATTCGCCGTGCTTCTTCGGTTCCAGAAATTAAATTAATCCACAGTCCAAGCTCGTTCTCAACTCGCTGCAAAAATTCCTGCCCGTTGGGTGCTTCTCGAACTGCGCTCGTCGCGACTGCGATCGTTTGCTCGGCATTCACACTTTTAGCGACATCCTGACATCGCTTCAGCGCCTTGATCGCCCGATCCATCGCTTCCGATGACAGTTGACCCGTCTTCTCACAGAAATCTCCTAGTCGCACCGTAGCTTTTTCTCGATCGATAATCGTAAATGCGGGAATATCAGGCTGAATTTGCACAATCACCATGTGAATCGAATTGGTTCCCACATCGATCGCGGCGAGGATACGATCTTGATTTGAAGGAACCGTCGGAAGTGTCACTGGGCTGACTTGGGGGAGTTTCGAGATGGAATTAACCATAAGAATTGGACGTACTGCGACCTAATGTGACTGCGGGAGCAAAACGGAAACCTCTGACTTTCAGAGCGCAAACCGGATCAAGATGTTTCTAAACTAAGTTTCTACCGCAATTCTTGAGCAATTCACAGATCTTTGGGTAAAAAGCACGCTAAGTTCTTTTTATAGACTTGCGATCAAAGGATATGTGGACTCAGCCAAATCAATCTCCAGAACCGACATGGCTCATCATTGTGCGACTGCTGCGTTGGCACAAACCCGAAGGGCGACTGATTTTAATGATTCCAGCACTGTGGGCTGTGTTCCTCGCAACACGGGGAACGCCACCCTGGTTACTAGTCGCCATTATTATTTTAGGCACTCTCGCGACAAGTGCGGCGGGCTGCGTGGCAAATGATCTCTGGGATCGCAATATTGATCCGCACGTCGAGCGAACCCGCGATCGTCCTCTAGCATCACGAGCGCTCTCCGTCAAAGTGGGGATCGTTGTCGGTTTCGTGGCGCTATTGTGCGCGGCAGGTTTAGCCGTTTTTCTGAATCCGCTGACGTTTTGGCTTTGTGTGGCAGCGGTGCCAATCATTCTACTGTATCCTGCGGCAAAACGAATTTTTCCAGTGCCGCAACTAGTTTTATCGATCGCCTGGGGCTTCGCGGTTCTCATTAGCTGGAGCGCTGTTAGTTGTAGCACGACCTCGAATTTAAGCTGTCTGACACAGCCGATGTGGTTGCTTTGGGGAGCGACCGTCCTTTGGACATTAGGATTTGATACGGTGTATGCCATGTCCGATCGCGAAGACGATCAACGAATTGGCGTGAAGTCGAGTGCGTTATTTTTCGGGCGATATGCCCCTTACGCGATCGCAGCTTTCTACGTCGGAACTGCGGTCATTCTGGCGAAATTAGGAATAGTGATGCAGTTGAATCAATGGTATTGGGGCGCGTTAGGATTGAGCGCGATCGCGTGGGCATGGCAATCTTACAGGCTGCTTCAGTCCTCGATTCCGCATTCGTTCTACGCCCTAAGCTTTAAGCAAAATGTGTGGATTGGCTTTCTCTTATTAGCCGGAATGATCGCTGGCAGCTAATCGATCCACTCGGTTTGAATGAAATGAGCGGGGCGATCCCAAAAATCTTGAACGATCGACACCTCGCGCACGCTTAAATTGAATGGGATCGCTGTCGTCATGTGCTGCTGCACAAACCGCCCCAATTCTGGGGTAAGTTGAGCAGCGGTTGTGGCTGCGACTCCCAAACCTAGCAATTGCTCGATCGGGTTGCGAGGCAGAAGTAAATGAATTCCAAATGCGATCGATGCGGTCAGCAACATCCCAACCGAAAGATTTGTACCACATCTGGGATGAACCGCCAAATTCCATTCCCCCTGCGTAATCCGCGCCAAAGCTTGATTTACAGCCCGTTTCACTTCAGCCGTATTCGCCTGTCCATAGAGATAAAATCCTTTTTCCGTAGATAATCCACCTAAATTGCTGTTCTCTTCCCAATTGTTCTCTTTCCAATCTGGAGGCGCAATTCTACGATCGGGAAATCCGCTCAAAACCCAAACGGTTGCGTGTTCAAGCGCGTGAACTTGTCGCACTGTCAGCATCTCCCGCAATCCTGGAACAAACCCAATCTGTCTTAGCAACTCCGTATCTTGCGCTGCTTGAGGCGTAGGAAACAAAGCCGTCCAAAACTCATCAAACTCGGAAGCACTTGCAGTCATACAACGCAACTTCGGAAAACCGCTTTAGAGAATTGTTTCAACTCTAGCGCCTGTCTGCCGAAGTTCGCTAAAGGCTGTTGCAAATCGTAGCGACTTTTAGCCGAATTTTAGCCGAAGAAGTTCGACTGTAAAATCATCGCAGTTGGCTTGGTGTCTGGGGTGGTCGGAGTCGCTGGACTGCCCACGGTTCGAGCCACTTCAACGCCATTTTGCTCAAAAATGACGATCGGATCAGACCCATTATTCATCTCGATTCGTTTTACCAAAACTTGCCCGTTTGAAATCCGCTGTCCAACTTGCACATAGCGACTGGTGGCTTCATTGGGAGCCTGCACGATCGCTTGAGGGGTGTTCCCAACGACAATAACACCCGTGACTTGCACTGCTTTCGCTAACGTTGGGTCAGGAATTGGAGGAAGCGCCGCGATCGGTGATTTTTCTATTAGCTTGGGAAGCGCTGCGGTGGGGATTGAAGGTAGTTTGGGCTGTGAGGGTCGCTTGTCAACGACAGGTCTATTTCCTACCTGAGCCGGGGAGCTAGGCGCAGAAGATCCAGTTCCTTGTCCTTCAAGGGGAGCGACGGGGACTTTAAAAGTTACGATCGGTGGCACACTCGAAAACGGATCTTTTCCAGTATTGCCGATCCCGCGTTGGACTTGTCTTGCCCGTTCTGCTGGGTCGGTCGATTGGAGCAATCCCGCAACCTTATTAGATGGTTTTGCTTCCTTTGCTGGAACGGTTGGCTTTGTGAAAGATTGGACAGGCGTACCTGCTACTGAGGCAGGGCTGGAACTGACGATCGCCTCCTCGTCTGTTGTGCATCCACTCATCCAGAGTGTCAATGCGCCCGCACAAAGAACCAGCGTTCCGCGTGGAATTCGTGCTGCAAATTGCTTCGTGAACCGCTTGCTCATGACCACTCCAAAAATTCAACTTTAGAACTTGCCTTCGATCGCTTACGTTCACTATCCAAGCGTGAAATCATCCGCTCCAGAGAACGCTCAATGTAATGCCAGTATGCCCCGATCCGATCGAGTTGATGACTCGCTGCAAATTCTTGAGTGAATTTTCGGAGCCTGCTTCGCTTAAGCTTCGCGACACACCATAATCGTTTGCAGCTTCTCCAGCCCTTTCTTCACCTGCCGAGAAACTGTAACGGCGCTGATTCCCAGACGTTCTGCGGTTTCCTTTTGGGTCAAGTCGTACAAGAAGACAAACTCCAACACTTCGCGGGTGCGGTGTTCCAACTGCACCAAAGCTTGCTGGAGTCGAATTTGGTCTTCTTGTGCCAGTTGAAAACTGCGGTAGCGAGAATCAGGAACGAGATCGCCCAAAAAAGCGGTGCCGTCTTCATCTCCAACCGGAGCATCCAAACTCAGGAGCGCCCGGTTCTGGACTGCCATCCGAATTTCTTGCCATTCTGCGATCGACACTTCTAGCGCTGCCGCAATTTCAAAATCATTCGGCTGTCTGTGTTCTTTCGCCTGAAAATCCCGAATCACCCAAACCGCTTGACGCTGAAGCGCCTGCCAACGGCGAGGAATGCGTACCGAAGGACTTTTATCGCGTAAGTAGTGCTGAATCTCGCCTCGAATGTAGGGAATCGCAAACGAACTAAAGGCGTGACCTTTCGACATATCGAAGCGTTCGATCGCTCGAATTAAGCCAATGCACCCAACCTGAAGCAAATCATCGTAATTCTCAGTACATTGATTTACCCAGTGATGGGCTTCTTTCCTCACCAATCCAATATTCAGTTCAACCAGTTGATTGCGAACGGCAGCAGATGCAGAAGTTTGATATTTGCG
Source organism: Leptolyngbya sp. (assembly GCA_035496615.1). Taxonomy (GTDB): domain Bacteria; phylum Cyanobacteriota; class Cyanobacteriia; order Leptolyngbyales; family Leptolyngbyaceae; genus Leptolyngbya. The sequence goes on along the minus strand of DATJEM010000055.1, from coordinate 584 downwards.
GAGCAGTTGTAACGTTTCGCTTCTTAAATCGGTCGGAACAGGATTAGGCATGACGAAGTTCAGTAGGTAGCACAGCGTGCAAAAAGGTGACAGAACTGATTCTCGGAATGCTTCTGAACAGAAATTGTGACGGTAGAATCACACCCAGAAAGCCCGATCAGACAGTGGAAACAAGCAGTACTTTAATGTCTAGACAAGTGATCGAAACCGCTTGCGTTCGTTTCTATTTCTTGATGACATATAGAACTTATTTCTTCGGTCTCATCTCTTACAACTGCATTTTCACGGAACGTATCGTGACCGTGATTTCGATCACTTTTTTGATAAATTTTGAGCAAAAATGAGAATCAAAAAAATCAGCAATAAAAATGGGGCATGATGCCCCAAAGAATTCCGTATTTAGATGTCGATCGGCGTTAGGATTGCGCGATCCTAATCCGGTGCGACGCGTGCGTAGAACAAACCGCGAATTTTCACATCGCTGGCTTCACGAGAACCCATATCCGTTTCCGAAGGCTGTTCACTTTCAAACGTGCCTGCGATTTCGCCCGATGCGCTATCAATTTTTGCAACTTGAAGCGAAA
>DATJEM010000054.1:0-4138 GCA_035496615.1 Leptolyngbya sp. | reverse complement strand
TTCCCCCCAACGATAAAGACAATTTCGCCTGCATTTAAGGTGAGATCGATCGCGCCAAGTGTGAACTGTACATCTTCTGATTGATGATACCTATGTGTGACGTGACGCAGTTCGATCTGTTGCCACGGTTTGATAGATGCTGGAATCGTTGAAGCTTCTGAGCGGCTTTTGAGCGAAAGTCCTAATGTTTCAATTTTTTGTAGTGAAACGCTTGCTTGACTCAGAACGGGCAGCTTCAACACCAACTTATCGAGCGGCAACATGAGATAAGTGAATGTGAGAACATAGCCAGAAAGGGTTTCCAACGGAATCGATAGAATGCTGGGCAGCGCAAACAGAACAAAGCCGATCGCGAAAAAGAAAATCAGCTTTCCCCAACTCCCAGCCATTGCAAATAAAATCAGCGCATCGATATTATGACGACGAAACGAGGCTGAGGATGCTTCTAAGTCTTCTTCTAGAAAGACCTGACGGCGCGGATAGTGCAGCTTCATTTCTTTGATGCCGTCAGTAATCGATCGAAAATGACCAAACAATTGATCTTGATCTTCGCGTGCATAAACCATTCGACGACGTGCTTGATTGAGTATCCATTGACAAGTCGAGAACGCCAGCGCAAATAAGCCCATCACCATCGCAAAAACGATCCACGACAATGAGCCGATGAATGCAAAACAGCCAATCACCGTCGCCAGATCAATGCACAAAAACGGAAACGAAGAAACTGCGGTGGCAACCGCCTGCACGTCTTCGGTTAGCGTCGCCATCATTCGAGCATTGCCAAGCTGTTCTAAATGCCGCAACTCCGAAGAGAGAATCTGCTGACTCAACTGCAATCGCAGATTGAACACAGCATCTTGCGCCAGTCGAATCAAGACAACTTGAGAAATAATACTCGTGATTAGCGATAAAACCGCCAACCCCACAAACGCTCCCGCAATCCTACTAATGTTTGCATCTGCATCACCGATCGCTCGACTGATCAATGCAATCAATCCCGCACTACTGATTCCGCTGAGGAACCCCGTGAGGATTGCGATCGCGACCATTTTGCGAGAAGACCGAAGCAGAAAAGAAATCAATTGCATAGCGGCAAGTGCTGAGAGGTTTGATAAATATAGACGCAAATTTGGGCAGTGTAGATGCAGCAAGTTTGTACTTCGGACGGATTGCCCTTGTGTTTACCTCTACACCTGAGTCTCGATCGCAACTGAACTTTCCCGTTTTGACTCGCGGAAATGCTCAAACAATCCAGCTTGAATCAACGCTGCAAGATTTGCCTCTGTACGATTTTGCGGCAGAGTTGGACGTTTTGGGAACGGAAATCGCGCAAATCTTTGAGCAGCATTCGCTACTTCCTGGGGTGATCTTAACTGAACAGGGGCGATTTTTGGGTCTGCTGCCGCGTCACCGATTGCTAGAGTATTTACTGCGTCCTTACGGTACAGATTTATTTCTCGATAAACCACTGCGAGTTTTATATAGCTACGATCGCACTCCTCCTTTGATTCTCAACGCCGATACTTCTATTCTCAATGCTGCACAACAAGCTTTACGCCGCCCTTTTGAGCGATTGAGTGATCCGATCGTGGTTCGCTTAGATGCAGAGCAATACCGGGTTCTTGATCCCCATGAGTTGAACATTGCCTACTGGCAACTTCGGGGAATCGAGACGCAGGTTAGATTTGAGCGGCTTCAGTTGCAAATGATTCAAACTGATAAAATGGCAAGCTTAGGGCGCTTGGTCGATGGAGTGTCACACGAAATTCTCGATCCCGTCAGTTTTATCTGGGGAAACTTAAGTCACATCGCGGAATACAGTCGCAGCCTGCTCGAAATCATTCAGGTGTACGAAAAATGTATGATTGAAGTGCCGCAGCAAGTCACAGATTTAAAAGAAGCGATCGAGTTCGATTACATTCGCGAGGACTTCCCCAAAACGCTAGATAGTATCAAAACAGGAGCAGAACGGCTTTCTCGCTTGGCAAACAGCTTACAAAACTTCTGTCATATCGACGAAGTGTATGCCCGTCCAGCGAACTTACATCAATGTATGGACTCAGTGTTGCTGTTGCTCAAAAGTCGCCTTTCCAGCGAAATCGAAGTCGTGAGAAACTACGGACATTTGCCGCCTGTACCCTGCTTTATTAGCCAACTCAGCCAAGTGTTCATGAACATTCTCAATCGTTCGATCGATGCCCTGCTGAATCAAGCGGCGCGGTGTGAAATTCAATGTTCTGTACGAGAATTTCCCAGAATCATGATTTCGACTGAAGTTTGCTCGATCGATGGCTCAGGGCAGCGCTGGGTATCGATTCAGGTTGCCGACAATAATACAGAGATGTCGATCGAAACACAAAATCAATTGACTCAAGCGTTTTCAAGCGAATTGGCGAGAGAAACGAGTTTGGCAATGAGCTATCGGATTATTACTGGAAAACATAGCGGTAAGTTTCGCGTCTATTCGAGCATTGCGCCTCAATCTCGGGGAACCGTATTCGAGATTTTGCTACCGTTGAACTAAAAAATCTGAAAGATTCGACAGTTCACGCATACAAATTTCTTTACAAAAATTCGGAAAGTGTTACATTAGCCTTGTAGAACGAAGGAATAAAGTTGATGGTCACGTATGGCTCGGCTCTATTGTTTGGACTCAGTTCGATCGACCTCACCGCATTTTAGGTAAAGCATCATGTCTGTAACTGGACTCGTTCGAGGACTCAACTCCTTCCACAGCAACTATTTCAACGACCATCGCGAGTTGTTTGAGCGGCTCTCAGGAGGACAATCCCCCGATGTCCTGTTTATCACTTGTTCCGATTCGCGAATTGATCCCTGTCTGATCACGCAGGCTCAACCGGGTGAACTGTTTGTGATGCGAAACGTTGGCAATATTATCCCATCCTACGGGGCTACCAGTAGCGCAGAGGCAGCCGGGATCGAATATGCGGTACAGGCATTAGGCATTAAAGATATCATTGTTTGCGGACATTCGCACTGTGGTGCAATGAAAGGATTGCTGCAAATTGGAACCTTAGCAGAGCAGATGCCTGCGGTGTATGACTGGCTAAAGCGCCACGGGGAAGCCACGCGGCGAGTAGTGCAAGACAACTATGCAGGGCTTGAGCCGGATAAAATGCTGAAAATTGCGATCGAACAAAACGTTCTCACCCAAATCGAGAATCTAGAAACTTACCCAGCGATTCGATCGAAGCTGCACGGCGGACATCTCAACCTTCACGCTTGGATGTATGAAATTGAGACGGGAACTATCTTCGCGTTTAATGCCGAACAACGCTGTTTTACGCTGATCGAAAAGCGAGCGTTTCCGGTTCCTGATCCATTGATCGCAACGATGGTGGGCTAAGAATTTCGATCATTCGCTGGTACTGGGAAACGATTCTGATTGCAAATGTAAGCGATTCTAGGTCGCTTGAGCCATCTTGGAGATCTGCCATTAGCTTTTAACGATCGCGCCAAAGTCTGCCAATACTCTCGCGTGATTTCGCAGAATGCTGAGTAAATTCAGTCGATTCTGCTTAATTTCAGGGTTGGCATCCATGACCAATACACTATCTTCGCCATCAAAAAAAGCGCTTACAGTCGGTGCGATTTGACCTAAAGCTTCAACTAACTTCGGGTAGTCTGCTTGACCTTGCATAGTTTGATTCAACCGTTGAAGCGCGGCAAACAAAGCTTTCTCGGAGTTCTTTTCAAACAGGTCAGGACGAATCACCGAAACGGGATCAAGCTGTTGTTTGTCTAACGTTCCTTGAATGGCTAAACGAGAAGCACGATTCACTGTTTCATAAATCGTAGCAAGGCGTTTATCAGTTCGGATGGTTTGAAGAAATTCGGCTCGATCGCGCACGTCCAGCAAATTCTGTAAGGCTCTCGCGGTGTAGTCTGGATCATTCTCGCCTAACACGGCATTCACGAGATCGTAATCAATCGATCGTTCTTCTTTCAACAGTGTTTCAACTCGCTGCAAAAAGAAAGCTTTTAGCTGTTTGAGCAAGTCCGGGGCAGAGAGCTTCTGAACTTGAGCATAGTTCGTACTGAAGCTCGAAACAATCTGTTCTAATAGCTGATTGAGATCAAGGTTTAGGTTGGCTGCCCAAGTAATGTTGACGATCGC
>DATJEM010000053.1:0-4203 GCA_035496615.1 Leptolyngbya sp. | reverse complement strand
GCAAAAACCTGTGCGGTTATTTACAACAGCACCAACCAAGACAGAGCGAGGTTCAGATCTCAAGTCTTGATTCTGCGGATCGATCTCTTATCACAGAATTATTGATCATCTAATTCATCTCAAACCGACACAGGAGTCACTAATATTATGAAACTCATACGTTCTGATAGTTCTGGCTTTATCCTTTCTGTTCCTAACGATTCCCAAAGTCGATCGCTTGCTTCTATGGATCGAGACTATGTTTTGTATAGCTGTTTTGCTTGTACTTTTCCCATTTTAGTGCTGGCGGTATTTCTAAGCTATCGAAAGTATCAACAGCATCTAAAGCGAGTTCATTCAAACCGACTTTTAGCCAATATTGCGATGCTTGAACGGTTGCTCAAGCTCGATCAACCTCCAAAACGTTTGTAGAACATCGAACACTCTAAATATTGTCCGGAGTAGGGTTCATTTAAAGAATTGCATCAAAAGAATCGATCTAAGACAGTTAGAGAGAATTAACTATTAAACTGATGGCTAATTCTCCGATCCAATCGACCTCCAATATCAATTCGCTCTACTCAAGTCTCACTTAGCATGAGGACTTATGAACCAGCATCAATTATTTGTCTCTACTCTACTCTGTGCTGCTCTCACCGGGTGTGAACTCATTCCGACTCTAAAGCTGAACTTAGTTGCAGCAGATTCCCCGACGCTTGCCCAAACCCGTATCCAATCCCCCATTCCCACTTCTGCCCCCGTTCCCATCCCCACTCCCGCCCCTCCTGATGTCGTTGCTCAAGCGCTCGATCGTGGCGATGTGGCTGAAGCAGTGCTTCAAATCGAACGGAGATGGAAAAAGCAATTCGAGGACTATTTTCAAGGCAAGTTTGCGAAGCCTGTCCTATCAGCCCCGGAGATTGCTCGATCGCTGGATCAAATCAATCATCGCACCGGACGTAAATCCGCTTTACTCTATGCAATTCCTGGGAAAAATCACTTGGATCTGATGCTCGTGACCGCCACGGGCAAACTGATCCATCGCCGCATTGATGCCGCAAATCAAGCCGCATTGTCTCAAACGATGCAAGCCTTTCGCATGGGGATCGTGCGAGAAGATTCCGATGCCGATGACTATCTCAAACCCGGACAACAGCTTTATCAGTGGATCATCGCACCTTTAGAATCACAGCTACGAGCAGAAGGCATCAATCAACTGATTTTCTGTCTCGGATCAGGACTGCGGAGTGTTCCGATGGCTGCTCTACATGATGGAAAGCAGTTTTTGATCGAAAAGTATAATCTATCGCTGATTCCAGCCTACAATTTGCTCGATCAACAAGCGCGAACCTCTCCCAACACTCAAATTTTAGCCATGGGGGCATCGACTTTCAAAGATCAGTCCCCCTTACCCGGAGTCCCGATCGAGATTTCAACGATCACTCGATCGCCTTGGCAAGGAACTTCATTGCTTAATCAAGCATTTACTTTAGAAAACCTCAAAGCACAACGGGCACAGTTTCCCTACGGCATTGTGCATCTTGCCACTCATGCAGAGTTTGCGTCTGGGGATGTGAGTCAGTCTTATATTCAGTTTTGGAATCAGCGGCTACGACTGAATCAGCTTCGATCGTTGGGATTGCAGGATCCACCTGTACAGTTGTTGGTACTGAGTGCTTGTCGAACGGCGTTAGGAGATAAAACGGCGGAGATGGGCTTTGCTGGACTCGCAGTCCAGTCCGGCAGTAAAGCTGCGATCGCGTCTCTCTGGTCAGTCAGTGATGCGAGTACGTTGGTGCTGATGCAGGAGTTCTATCGGGATTTGAAAATGGCTCCGGTGAAAGCGGATGCTCTGCGATCGGCGCAAATCGAAATGATTCGTCATTCTGATCGTATCCAAACACAACGGCGCGATCGTCGTCTGACTGCTAAAAGGTCTGCCTTAGCGAATCAAAATCTCGCGCATCCCTATCACTGGGCAGCGTTCACGCTAATTGGAAATCCCTGGTAGTTTGCGATTCATCAGTATCATTCAGACTCCGGCTGGCTAAGATGAGGTTGAGTTAAGGTGAGAATTTCTGCAAAGCGGAAGTGATTTACCAGCCAGGTTAAGCGCTCAATCAGATGCTGGTATTCTGGCGGAATCTGATCAAGAAGCTTCAAAATGAGTTTGGCATTGACGCGATGCGCTGCCTGAGCAAGCTGCTCGATCCATTCGGCTGACATGACGGTGAGATCAGCAGAAGTTAAGCTCGCTTGAATAGGCTCTTGAACAGGTGTTTGAACAGGCGTTTGAATCTTAGGTTCAGGCATTGGTGAAGCTGCATGACTGTAGCGAACGCCTAAATGAGCCGCAAGTTTTTCAAAAATCGTTTCAGCCCGGAATGGTTTCCGCACAAAATCATCACACCGAAGCGCGATCGTTTGCTCTTGGTCTTGATCAAATTCTTGCTCAAAGACACTGGCAGTTAGCGCAATCACGATCGGGGATGGCTGAACCATGGTTTTAATCCGTCGCGTTGCTTCATAGCCATTGATGCCAGGTAGCCGAATATCCATCCAAACTAAGTGAGGCAACCAAGTACGGCAAAGGTCGATCGCCGCTTCGCCTGTATTGGCTTGCTGCACTTCAAACCCCAGTGGAATCAGTAATTCGACCAGAAGCTGACGGTTTTCGGGAACATCATCGACGACCAAAATTCGATAGTTTGGTTGCCCCGGAGCCAGCCCCGTAATCGGTTGGTGTATTGCAGTTCGAGACTGTACAGCCTCAACAAACAGCGCTTGAATGTGAAAGCGGAACGTTGTGCCGACTCCGACTTGACTTTCTACCGTAATTTCGCCGCCCATTAAATGCACAAATTGGTCAACGATCGCCAATCCCAGCCCAGTTCCTTCTTCCGCATTGCGTCCGCTTTCTGTTTGGACAAACGGCTGAAATAGCTGTTTCAATTCAGTCGGAGCAATCCCAACCCCTGTATCTTTGACTTCAAACTGTAAGCGGTTAGCACGATCGACGATCGCCCGGAGTGTCACCTGTCCCGCTTGAGTAAATTTGATTGCATTGTTAATCAGGTTGACCAAGACTTGCCGCAGTTTGCTTTCGTCGGCGCGAATCTGCTGCGGTAGATTGGCAGCACGATCGACCTTAAATTGAATGCCCTTAGATTGAGCTTTGAACTGAAAGGTCGATTCTAACCAGTCTAAGACTCCGTGCAGGTCGAAATCCGTTTCATTGAGGGTAATCTTTCCCGCTTCGATTTTGGAAAGTTCTAGCACATTGTTGATCAGTCCGAGCAAGTGTTCGCCGCTGCGATTAATCGTATTGAGATAGCCTTGCTGAGTGACATCAAGAGATGCAGTCCGCGCCATCAGTTGCGAAAATCCTAAGATAATGTTGAGCGGTGTCCGTAGCTCATGACTCATGTTGGCGAGAAACTGGCTCTTCGCTTGATTTGCTTGCTGCGCTTCTTGGGTACGTTCTACGAGTTGTGCCGTGCGATCTTCGACTGCCCGACTTAATATTTGTTCGCGCTCTGCAACTTCGTGCGCCATGTGCTGAAAGGTACGGGCAAGCTGTCCCGGCTCATCTTGACGTTGGGCGACTTTGACGATCGTTGGGGTTTCAAAGTCTCCGAGTTGTTCCGGGGTCAAAGAACGATGACTGAGATGACGAGCGATCGCCGTGAGATGTTTGATCGGCTGAATGACATTGCGTTTGAGCAGACGATTGATCGCGAGGACTGCGATCGCAAAAATAGCGCTAAAAATCGCCATAATCAGCGTCATATTATGCCATCCATGCTCAAACACTTCATCGGCTGGAACATAGATCGTTTGTGCGGCAATCACATCATTGAGCTGCCAGTGAAAGCCAGTCTTGTCTCCGTAGGTTTTCAACTGACTTTTAGGTGCAACAGCAGCAGTACTATGGCATTGTAGACAACTCGCTTCACGCATCACTAAGGGACGAGCCGTATAATACATTCGTTTGTTTGCGATCGTGCGATAGCCAGAGAGGGTCGTTAAATCGGGCTGATGTTGAAACTGTTGGAATAGTTCAGTCTCAAACGCATCGGCAAGATCTTTGGGATTCGTGGGGTTGGGGGTCGCTTCTTTGTAAAAGAAACTGCTGTATTCAGGACGATCGCGAAACTGATCAAACACCGTCCGAGCAGAGAAAGCAGGCACAGTTTCTCGGACGAATTCAGTCTCGGTGAGAAG
>DATJEM010000052.1:0-3128 GCA_035496615.1 Leptolyngbya sp. | reverse complement strand
TCTTCCTTACGCATTACAGCAAGTTAAAGGCTTCTTGGCAAAATAAACGCCGATCGAGCCTGAATTCTAAAGCCGATCCTCCTAGCGATAGAGAGATCGGCTTTGTTTTGTGATCTCTTGGTAAGCTTATCGATCGATAGTCATTCTAAGGTGGCAGTGATGCTCGATGAACAAGCGAAAAAATCAATGTTGCTCAAAATTCCGCATGGGCTTTATGTCTGCGGTGTAAAAGATGGTGACGAGGTGAACGGATTTACCGTCAGTTGGCTGATGCAGGGATCGTTCAAACCGCCGCTGGTGATTAACTGCGTCAAAAGCGATTCCGGCTCAAACCCGATGATTCGCAACAGTGGCGTATTCGCGATCAGTTTTCTAGAGGCGGGACAGAAAGAACTCGCACAAAAATTCTTCAAGCCGCAGCGCCGCGTCGGAAATAAATTCGAGGATGTGGAGTTTTATTTGGGCGAAACGGGCTGCCCTATTATTTCCGAATCGCTTGGCTACGTTGAATGTCGGGTGGTCGGAACGGTGGATCAGGGCGACCACACTGTATTTGTTGGCGAAGTGATTGCCGCAGGTGAGCATCGTGAAGGTGAAGCGTTGCGACTTGAGACTACAGGGTGGCAGTACGGCGGTTGATTGCGACGATGACACGATCGCGCAGATCTCGTCTCGCGATCGTGGGTTGATTGATATCCATAAAACCTCGCCCTGTTAAGTTTAAATAGTTTAAAGAAACTTTAAAGATTGAACGACCTGAAACCGACTAAACCGAGACGAAGAATTTGATTGAATTCGCGCCAAATCTAAGCTCAGAAGCTCTTTCGTTGATTCTGTGTTCGGGAAACCCTTTTGATCCTCTATCGAAGTGAAGAGTGGATTTGGGCGATCGTTAGTTACAATCCGCAACGAACAACCCCAAAGGAGGTGTAAATTGCGATCGCGAAGATATATTCTCAGTTTCGCTTTGAGCGTTCTTTTGTGCTTTAGTTCTTCGGCTCTGGCGCAGAGTCCGTTTCCTAGCTTAATGCAAAGCCCACTTCCGTCAATTTCACCCACGCCGCGACTTCAGTTGCCCCAATTGAACAATACCGATGTTGCCACGGCTGGAATTGATTTGGATGGACGGGAGCTATTTCGGATTGCAGTCCCGACCAATGGTGCAGCGGACAAACCCAATCAAACCAGCGCCATTCAACTGCGCGCTCAAGGAATCGAAGCGACACTCAACCGATTAGCAAACCAACCCAGTTCTGACCCGCCTAAAGTGACTTCTGCGATCGACAGCAGCAGCAATCTTCCGGTGATCTCAGTGAGCGATCAGTATCTGATGACTGTGACCACGCTGGATGCTCAACTTCAGGGACAGGAACCCGCGCTTTATGCGAAAGAGCTAACTCGCATCATTAGCGATGCGCTCGTCGAGGCGAGACGAGAACGCCAACCGGATTTTATTGCTCAACAAGCCGGAAAAGCGATCGGGATTATTATCGGTCTGCTGGTATTAGGTTGGCTCGTTGCCCGGTTGCAAAATCTGGTGCGAAAGCAGCAAAAGCGGATTCAGAGCCATCTGTCTGATTTGAATGAACTCATGCTAAATTCGCCCGATGCCAAGAATCAAACCCAGCTTGCGGTGAAGCAACGGTTGGCAAATCGCGAACGCAAGACCATGAAAGATGTCCAACGACGGTTTCTTCAGCTTCTGCAAGTTGGGGTTTGGGCAGTTGGCGGATACATGATTTTGGGATTGTTTGCAGAAACGCGATCGCTCCAGTCGGTTGTCCTTTCTACGCCGCTCAAAGTATTCGGTGTAATTGTCTTAACGTATTTAGCAATTCGATTCAGCGATATCGTGATCGATCGCATTTTCAGTGCATTTAGTACTTCAAGTCGCTCTGATTCCAATGCCTCTCAGCGAATTGTGCTTCGGGTTTCTACGTTCTCGCGGGTGGCAAAAGGTTTGGTCAGTATCCTTTGGATTAGCATTGGACTGATTACCATTTTGTCGATCGTTGGGATTCAAATTTTGCCGTTACTTGCGGGTGCAGGAATTATCGGTATTGCTATCTCTTTAGCATCCCAGAGTTTGATCAAAGATGTAATCAATGGATTCTTGATTCTATTAGAAGATCAATACGCAGTTGGGGATGTCATTCAAGTTGCAGCGGTCAGCGGTTTGGTGGAGTCGATCAGTTTAAGAATTACTCAGATTCGCAACTCAGAAGGACGATTGATCACCATTCCAAACAGCGCGATTTCCATTGTCGAAAACCTTTCTAAAGATTGGTCGCGAGTCGATTTATCGATCGTTATTGCTTACGATACCAATGTCGATCGAGCCATTGACTTAATCGCGAAGGTCGGCGACACGATGAGCCACGATCCCGACTGGGAAACCCAAATCTTGGAACGTCCAGAAGTGTTGGGGGTAGAAAATTTAAGCAACGAAGGGCTAATGCTGCGAATCTGGATCAAAACGCAACCGCTGAAACAATGGCTCGTTGGGCGAGAATTTCGCAAACGCTTGAAGCGAACGTTAGATGCTGAAGGAATTTCGATCGGGATTCCGCAACAGTCGTTTTCAGTTCGAGGCGCGATCGACGAAGAAGTGGTTGATCCTGCCAACGATCAAGGTGAAAAAGATCAAAGTACCGAGACTCACCATTTAGCGAAAACAAAGCAGCAATGAGATTAAATTTCACCGATCGTCTAGCCAAGCAAAGTGCGATCGCGCTTTCGATTTTGACGACGGCTTGCAGCGCCGTGTCTTCTGCGCCTCAAATTAGCCAGTCTGCTCAAACATCGCGCACGTTTGTTACGCATCTCCCTCGCGATCGCCAACCGACTCAACCTGTTCCGCTCGTTTTGGTATTTCACGGCTACGGCTCTCAGGGAAAGGATTTGGAGAAGTCGAGCGGCATTGATCAAATTGCCGATCGCGAGAATTTCATTGTTGTCTACCCTGATGGATTAAATAAACGCTGGAACGTGAGCGGTACTGAAGACGTGGCATTCACAAATTCAATCATTCAGCAGTTTCAGCAGCGCTATAAAATCGATCCCCGGCGCATCTACGCAGCAGGGGTCTCAAACGGTGGTTTCCTCGTTCAACGATTGGCTTGCGAATC
>DATJEM010000051.1:0-2164 GCA_035496615.1 Leptolyngbya sp. | reverse complement strand
TCTCAATCCACAATAAATTTCTGGATCAAAGCCTAGTTGCTTTGTCCAATGCTGAACTTTGTCAAACAGCGTATTTCGATCGCTTTCATTCAAATGAGAAATATCTAACGCTTTAAGCAAATCTCGATCGAGAAATCGCCTCGATAGATCTGCCAAAACTGCATCATCGTGAGTCTGCCACTGTTGCAAATGATAGATAAAAGTTCCGTCATCGGTCGCTAAATATTGCGCTAATTCGATTCGATTGCAATCGTGATGAAACCAAGCTTTCACATTTCGATCGGCTTCCAGTTTTCCGAGTCCAAACTGATGCTTTGCCTGCTGAAATATTTTCAATAGAACCCAAGTTGCAGCGACATTTTTACGGTGGTTGTACACTTGAGAATACATAAAATAGCGCACAATTAAATAATGTTCGATCGCCGCCATTCCCTTACGGATGACGACTAATTGCTGAGTCACCGGATCGTATCGCATCGCCATCAGAATTCGATCGAGATCAATTCGTCCGTAGGAAGCTCCAGTAAAGTAACTATCTCGCATCAAATAATCGAGTCGATCGCAGTCCAACTGACTCGAAACTAACTGCCAAACTAACGGCAATGGATACTTTTTTAGAAAAACAGCTTCGATCTGATCGAGTAAATCTGGAGAATAGCGATCGAGCAGTTCCCGAATCGGTTTCGACTCTCTCAAAATCCGTCGCGTCCACAATTCATGATCGCTGCCGAAAATTTCTTCCGCCGTGTGACTAAACGCCCCATGCCCAATGTCATGAAGCAACGCTGCACAGAGTACAATCGTTCGATGCGATAGCAGTTGCGGATAGTCTCGCGCAATCCGATCGAATGCCCGTCTTGCCACTGCCATCACGCCTAGCGAATGTGTAAACCGCGATCCTTCCGCTCCGTGAAACGTCAAGCTTGCAGGACCGAGTTGCCGAATTCGCCGCAGGCGTTGAAAAGCAGGCGTATCAATCAGTTGAATGAGCAGCGCTTCCGTTGGATCGGCAGAATTGAGCGCGATCGCACCATGCAGCGGATCGTGATAAACCCGCTCAAAGCTCACTTTGCCCCTGCAACCAGAGAATCTGAGAATGCCGAAATCGCAGCTTTGTACTGGGCATCGTCGGCTGTTCCAATCTGGTCTAACGGAATCGCTTGATCTAATGCCACAACCCGATCGGGCTGAATTCCCAATTTATTGATGTCGATGTGATTTGGTGTTTCATATTTTGCGACTGTCACCGCTAGCCCCGAACCATCGGACAGATCAAACAACGATTGAATCAATCCTTTTCCAAAGGTTTTCTCGCCAATGATCGTAGCTCGGCGATTATCTTGTAGCGCTCCTGCCAAAATTTCGCTGGCACTTGCCGTTCCTTGATTGACTAAAACCATTAATGGATCTTTGGTTAGCGCCTTTCCGGTTGCTTCAAAACTACCGATCGTGCCCTGCCGATTTACCGTATAAACGATTGTCCCTTCATCGATCCACAACCGCGCAATCTCGACTCCCGCATTCAGCAACCCGCCTGGATTGTTCCGCAAGTCGAGAATATATCGATTCGCGCCATCGCGTTCTAATTTTGCGATCGCGTGGGCAACTTCCATCGTGGCGTTGGCATTAAACTGATTCAACCGCAAATATCCAACTTTTGTCCCGTCCGCTTGGGGTCGCAGTTCTGCTAACACTGGATTTAGCTCAATCCGATCGCGCACCAATTCAAACTCTCGCTCAAACCCATTTTCACGAGCGATCGTCAATGTCACATGGCTTCCAACCGTGCCGCGCATCTTTTCCGCCGCTTCATCCAAGCTCAGACCTTCGGTACTGACGTAATCGATTTTCAAAATGCTATCGCCTGAGGCAATTCCAGACTTTGCAGCCGGTGAACCCACGATCGGCGTAATCACCTTCAGCCGCTTTGTCTCAGCATCTAGCGCAATCTGCAATCCTACGCCTGTCAATTCTCCTGATGTACTCGTTTGTAAACTACGGTACTGATCCGGCTTTAACAATCGAGTAAATGGATCATCCAGCACCGCCAACAGTTGAGTGATCGCGGTGTAGGTTGCCTCTCGATCGGACGATGCCTGTCTTAAATATTTTTCGCGTAGCGCCCACCAGTTCTTATGATTGAAGGTCGAATCCACATACGCTC
>DATJEM010000050.1:0-4608 GCA_035496615.1 Leptolyngbya sp. | reverse complement strand
CTGGACATGGCTACAGCAAGAATTTTAGCCTCAAGGTTTATGTCAGAATCGATCAGGATGCGGATGGCGGAAAGGCATATGCCAAAGCTTACCACGGCGATGCGATCGCGGATTCAAGCGCCTCTAATAGCATCAAAGTCGAGTTTTAGGCTGTCTTAAACGACTTCATAAAGCCTGAAGCTAAAGCCACTGAAGACATTATCAAACGTAATGTTTTCAGTGGTTCTTTTCGATTAATTTTAGTAAAATTTAGTCATGGTTAATCCAACGGCTTCTGATACTTTAAACCGTTCTTCGCTTCAAGAAAGCTGGCTAGTATCTTCAATGTCTAATTCTATACCTACTCAGATTGAATCCGAACAAATTGCTGTCTGGTTAAGGAAAACAGTTCAATTTAAAGAAACTGTTCGACCCATTCTGGCTCAAAGAATTGTCGATCGAGAAGCGCAACACAGAGCGATTCAAGTGACCGATACGGAAGTTCAAGCAGCAGGCGATGAATTTCGATTAACTCACAAACTAGAAAAAGCATCAGACACGATCGCATGGTTAACGAACGAAATGATCGATGCGGAAGACTGGGAAGCCGGAATCCGCGATCGCCTGCTCACAAACAAGCTAAAAGAACTGCTTTTCGGTATAGAAGTTGATCGAGTCTTTACCGAGAACCGCCTAAATTTTGATCAAGTTTTGCTTTATCAAATTGTGGTTCCCTATAGGCAACTTGCACAAGAATTGTTTTATCAAATCGAAGAGCGCGAGATTAGCTTTTTCGAGGCAGCGCATTTATACGACATTGATCTGAAGCGTCGTCAGTATTGTGGATATGAAGGAAAGCTCTATCGCTGGAGTCTCCATCCTGAGATTGCTGCGGTTGTGTTTGGTGCCACATCAGGAGAACTGCTGCGACCGATTCAAATGGAAGGAAATTATCATGTCATTCTCGTCGAAGAGCTAATCACGGCTGAACTTTCTACTGAAATCCGCGCAGACATCTTAAATCAGCTATTTGATGAATGGTTAAACGGTGAATTGAATCATGCGCTCAATTTCTGAACGCGCAGCGGTTTTTTCAAGGCTTCAGCGACAAGAGCAATCGATCGTTTATCTGTCACCATCCAAGCATGAAGCGGTACTTTGACTTGAATCGATTCACCTACGGGCAAAACCGAACTATGAGCAGGAATAATAATGCCATCCAGCGGAGTCCAAATCGAGGTGAAATTAATCCGATCGAGCATTTTCACATCTTGGTTGAGATCATTCACAAACGCGCTATTTGGACGCATTTGGACACAGCCTGGACGCTGAGATAAATAGGCTGCGATCGTGCCATTGTGCGGAGTCGAAAGGCTGACAAATCTTTGAACGCGATCGATTCCACCCAATCTTTGCAAATAATAACGGCTGACCAATCCGCCCATGCTAAACCCCAGCAAATCAAAGGGCTGATCTGCGGGTAGATTTGCTTCGATATAGTCTGCTAATTGTTTTGCTAACTGATCAAGTCCGCGATCGCCATTCGATGGAAGCAGATCTAATCCGTAAGTCTGCCAGCCCAAACGCTCAAGCTTCTGGGTCATGACATCAAACAGCGCAAATGTATCTGTAATTCCGTGAACGAGTACGAGTGGATTCGGCATGATCAGCGATCGAGAAAGTCCCCTCTTTTACGGTACTCTGTTCGATCGCGATCGACACGTTCAACTGCCAGTTGATCGAATGTCTATTGAACCGCTTCACGGTTCGATTCCTCTTCAATGTTGCGGCGTTTTATTTTCGGAATTGTTTCTGGATCTCGCACGTTCGGTATTTGTTTCAGGATGGCAATGAATCCTGAAAACCCACTTTCCAAATCTGTCTCTCCTAATAACTGAATCACTGGGCTTAATCCTATCTCTTCGATCAGGCGGCTCATCTCGGCTTTTATCGTACTTTCCAACTCAGCCCGAAACTGTTGGGCGATTTCCTGTCGTCCAGCATCTAGCAGCGATCGTTCTGCGGGCGTTGTCGTTTGTTCGATGACGATCGCCAGCTTTTCATCAAAAAACTGACAGGTCACTTTCTCCGGGCGCTGACCTGTTCGTTCTTTGTAGAGTCCTTGTAATCTTTGTCCGATCGTCCGTTCAATTTGTCCGCGAGTTGGATTATCGTTTGTCATATCAAGCAGCGTGTTGAACCAGAATGAGAAAGAAAGATAAAATCATGTATTAAAATCTGACTAGATGATTTCCGGAAAGCCATCTCGCACAGAGTAAGGCTAAGAAAATCTGCTTGGTTTCGTCCTCTATCGATAGAAAGGATTTGTTCAAGTTAATGAGCGCATTTGATTGATTGTTCCTGCAACCGTTTGTGAGTGTTTTATGTCGATTCGATCGTTCTTGAAGATCACTTTAGTATCAGGCGGTCTGTTCGTTCTGCCACCTGTCATGTTCTCTAGTCTGTTCTCGGCTGGGGCGGCTCCATTTCAATTGGCTCAAGCTGCCACACAGTCGGCTGAATCCAAAGTCAATCAAGGACTCACATTGATTCAGCAAGGGAAACTAAATGAGGCGATCGCAGCCTTTCGCCAAGCGATTCGCCTAAATCCAAAGCTAGCTGCCGCACACTACAATTTGGGGTTAGCGCTGCGCCAAACTGGACAGCTACAACCTTCGGCAGATGCTTTTTATCAAGCGACCAAAGCTGATCCAACCTTTGCACTGGCGTATGCCAACTTGGGGGCAGCCCTGCTCGAAGGCAGCAATCTAAAGCAGGCACGAGACTATTTGACTCGATCGCTAGAACTTGATCCGCGATCGGGAGTGGCTCAGTACAATCTTGGCTTAGTTCTCATGCAAGAAAAGAACTTTCCAGCCGCAGTTCAAGCCTTTCAAAAAGCTTCGCTGCTCACCCCAAACGCTCCGGAGCCTTTGTTTCAGATCGCGCAGATATATCAACAACAGGGCAAGTTTCAACAAGCCATTCCCGTTCTCCAACAAGCCCTTCAGCGCAATCCAAACTATGTTGAGGCGCATTACAGTATGGGTTTGGCTTCCTATTATCAAGGCAACTTAGATCAAGCTTTGACTGCATTTCGCAAAGCCACCGATCTGAATCCTAAGTTTGCAAACGGTTACTATGCAGCGGGCTTGGCGTTTGCGCGGCAGGGAAAAACCTCAGAAGCAGAACGCGTGCTGAAATACGCTAAAACCCTGTTTGCATCTCAAGGCAACACCGCATGGGCAAAGAAAACTGACCAGCAATTGCAGCAGCTCGATCGCAGTGGACGCAGAGAGCTACGTTCTCAATAACTTTGTTTAAAACAATTGAGAACTTCAGATTTATCACCCGAAGTTCTCAATCGTGATCTAGCGCGAATGCTTACATCAAGGTTGCCAGGATGGTCTGAACCTGTTGAGCGATCGTGTCCATTAGTTGCCGAGTGACGGGCAGCGAGTCGATTCCCATTCCCGCACACAGCAGCATCATGTACAGAATCGAGTATTTAAACATCGATCGAGCCACCGTCAAATCTGACGGAGCCTGCATCAAATTCCAAGCCTTCTGCACAAACACCGCACCGAGTAAAAGCGCGATCGCAGTATAAACCGCACCCATCACATGCAGCGGATACACCAACAGCAGCGACACCGGAATCAGCGACAGCGTGTAGTAGAAAATCTGTTTGCTAGTCATCTCATTGCCGTCCACCACAGGCAGCATCGGCACTCCAACTTTGGCGTAGTCTTCGCGAATCAGAATCGCCAACGCCCAGAAGTGCGGCGGTGTCCAAAGAAACACGATCGCAAACAGCACCCAAGCCGCCCAGCTTAAATCGCCTGTCACCGCAGCCCATCCCACTAATGGCGGAATTGCCCCCGCCGCCCCACCAATCACAATGTTCTGGGTACTATGACGCTTGAGCCAGTGCGTATAAACGACCACGTAAAAGAAAATTCCTGACATCGCCAAGCACGCACTGAGCAGATTGGCAAAATAGGTTAATAGCCCAAAAGAAGTGAGGGCTAGCGTGGTTGCGAAAATCAGCGCATCGCGGGGGCTGACACGCCCAGAAGGAAGCGGACGACTGCGGGTACGCTCCATGATGTAGTCGATATCTCGATCGTACAAACAGTTAATTGTATTTGCCGACCCCGCTGCAAATGCTCCACTGATTAAGGTCACAATCAGTAATACCGGATCAACTTGACCTTGAGCTGCGATCCACATTCCCCCCGCTGTGGTAATCAGCAGTAGTAGAATAATCCGGGGCTTGGTCAGTTGCCAGTAGCTTTTGACGACTTGTAAAAGATCTTGATTGTGGCGAATTACGCCAGTTGCTGAATTTTGCATATTTTATGTTCGGTCAGTGAGAATTCGGTCAGTGAGAATTCGGTCAAGGAGAGAGTAGATAGAACAACTAAGCTTCAACTTTGATACTCTGACCTTCAGCAGAGTCCCGCAAAGCTAGGACGGTGAAAACGAGCAGGGTTCCGAGTAAAGCGGCTCCGGTGGCTTGGTGCGCGACGGTCAGCGGCTCCACCTGTAACCGTAAGCGGAAGGTCGCCACCCCTAATGTAATTTGCAGCACGAGCAGCAATCCTGCAAGATTGATCAGGCGACGAA
>DATJEM010000049.1:0-3284 GCA_035496615.1 Leptolyngbya sp. | reverse complement strand
AAAAATCGTACAAATCATCAATCAACATCTGTACAAAGATTTAGGATTCTCTGGTAATTCTGAAAACTATTATGATCCTCGCAATAGTTTCTTGAATGATGTGATCGATCGCAAAACTGGAATCCCCATTTCGTTAGCTTTGTTATATTTAGCGATCGCCAAGCGAATCGAATTTCCAATGGTTGGGATTGGAATGCCGGGACATTTTTTAATTCGTCCAGCGGTCAATGATGAAATGGATATTTTTGTAGATGCGTTTAACGATGGAGAAATTTTATTTTCTCAAGACTGCCAAGATCGACTCAATCAGCTTGCAGGTCAATCGGTTGAGATGCGACCCAAATTTTTAGAAGCGGTTACATCACAGCAATTTTTGGCAAGAACATTAACTAACCTAAAAGGAATCTATCTCAATCAAGGCAAAATTGAGAAATGTCTTTCAATGGTTGAAAGGATTCTAATTCTCTTTCCCGATTCACCGTTTGAACTGCGCGATCGCGGCATTATTTATTATCAGTCTAATCGCTGGATTGAAGCGCGACAGGATTTAGAAAGCTATCTCGACAGCGTTCCCACCGCAAACGATCGCGATGTCATTCAACAACTGCTCGATCGAATTGATGATAATTAAATTTTGGTCGCAAATCGATCAGTAGCATCAATCAAGGCGCTGAGAATTCCTGCTTCCATCATTGAGTGTCCCGCATCGGGGACAACAATCAATTCTGCATTCGGTAAAGCCTTGTGCAAATCCCAAGCAGAAGCCATCGGGCAAACCACATCGTATCGCCCTTGCACAATCACAGTCGGAATGTGAGCTATGCGATCGCAGTTCTGCAATAGCTGATCGTCCGCTTCAAAAAAGCCGCGATTCATAAAGTAATGGCATTCAATTCGCGCAAACGCATCCGCAAACGCATCATCCGCAAACTGATTCATCAAGCTCGGATCAACGATTAATCGACTGGTACTGGCTTCCCAAATTGACCAAGCTTTTGCCGCGATCGCTCGCAGTTCTGCATCATCGCTGGTCAACCGTCGGTAATACGCCGAAATCAAATCGCCCCGCTCCTCAACTGGAATCGGCTCTAAGTAATGCTCCCAAGCATCCGGGAAAATCCAGCTTGCACCTTCTTGATAAAACCACAGAATTTCTTGACGACGCAGCAGAAAAATTCCGCGCAGAATCAACCCTAAACAGCGATCGGGATGTGTTTGACTATAAGCCAGCGATAACGTACTGCCCCAACTGCCGCCAAAAACAACCCAGCGATCGATTTGCAGATGCGATCGCAGCTTTTCAATATCCCCCACCAGATCCCAGGTGGTATTTTCTTGCAGTTCTGCATGAGGCGTACTGTTCCCCGCTCCCCGCTGATCAAACAGAATAATTCTCCACTTTGTCGGATCAAAATACTGCCGATAAGCCGCAATCGTGCCGCCGCCCGGTCCACCATGCAGAAACACAACGGGTTTGCCTGCTGGATTGCCGCTCTGCTCATAGTAAATCGTGTGCAACTCAGAAACTGGAAGCATACCCGACTGATAAGGCTCGATCGCAGGATAAAGATGCCGCATTTTAATCTCTGGGATAACTAGCTGTAGACCATCATCGTTTTCTGTAAATCTCTCCAGCTAATTTATGCGCTCCAAAAAGATTCCAGTTGGATTTCTACTGCTGCTCAGTGTGGTTTTTGTTGGATTTGGCGATCAGTTGCTCCCGTCTGAAGTCGGTCGCTATAGTTTTCAAGCTCGAAACTCGATCGATCAGCTTTTAGTCAATGCCTTTCCACACTGGCAGCCCAAAACACACCCTTATCGTCGGACGGAAGAGGCGATCGAGAACAAAAACTAGGTGAAGGATGATGCCCTTCACCCTTTGACTCTAGACCTTTTTCAGCCAGCTAAACATCGATCGTAGATCTTTGCCAACTTCTTCGATCGGGTGTTCTGCCTCACGTCGCCGCATTGCCGTGAATCCAGCCTTACCCGACTGATTTTCTAGCACAAATTCCCGCGCAAACTGTCCGGTCTGAATCTCGTCGAGGATCTTTCTCATCTCAGCGCGAGTGTCATTGGTGACAATTCGAGGCCCGCGAGTCAGATCGCCATATTCAGCCGTATTAGAAATGCTGTCGCGCATTCCTGCTAAACCTTCTTCGACAATCAAATCGACAATCAGCTTCACTTCATGCAGACACTCAAAGTAAGCTAATTCGGGCTGATATCCAGCATTGACCAGCGTTTCAAACCCCGCTTTAATCAATGCGCTCAAGCCGCCACACAGCACGACTTGTTCCCCAAATAAATCGGTTTCAGTTTCTTCGCGGAAGGTGGTTTCGAGAACGCCAGCGCGAGTGCCACCGATGCCTTTTGCGTATGCCATCGCCCGATCGCGTGCCTGTCCCGTTGCATCCTGATACACCGCAAACAAAGCCGGAACCCCTTGCCCTTGCTGATAAGTGCGTCTCACCAGGTGTCCAGGTCCTTTCGGTGCAACCATCACCACATCAACATCAGATGGTGGTACGACTTGACCAAAGTGGATATTAAATCCGTGGGCAAACAGCAGCACATTTCCAGCGCTCAAATTCGGCTCAATTTCGGCTTTGTAGACGCTTTTCTGTACTTCATCCGGCAGCAAAATCATGATCAAATCTGCCGCTTTTGCTGCGTCTGCGACAGAATGCACCGCAAGTCCAGCTTCCTTCGCTTTTTCGGCGGATTTGCTGCCGGGATATAGCCCGACGATGACCTTCATGCCGCTGTCTTTCAGGTTGAGAGCGTGGGCGTGCCCTTGTGAGCCGTAACCAATAATCGCGATCGTTTTGCCCGTCAGTAAATCTAAGTTGGCATCAGCGTCATAGTACATCCGAGCCATATGAAAAGTCTCCTTCCAGCAAGTCGAGTAATGGGATGTTAGAACCAGTAATCTTACCAGAAAGTGCAGGGGAATTCGGGAACGAAGGGCGAAATTGCCAGTCCCAAAGTCGATCGGTTGCAGCCCATTGACTCGGCGAATCGACAAAACTGACGCGATCAAATATTTGCGCCCGAAATTCTCGATAATAACAAGGTAATTTAGCAATCGATCGATGACCCAACTCAACTTAAATTTGGAGACTGGCTCAGTCGCTTTTCGGTTTACTCCCGAAGCGGCACACGACCTCAAAGCAGCGCTCAACGAACTGATGGGACGACTGAAAACCACGGCAACTAAAACCGCTCCCGGCAGCAAAACCGCTCCCCAGGCTTCGATGGAGTATCGTTACACAGGCGATGTC
>DATJEM010000048.1:0-7397 GCA_035496615.1 Leptolyngbya sp. | reverse complement strand
TCCGTTCAAACTTTGCGCGTGCCATGAATTACAATTCCTCTCCTGAATTAAGCGTTCCCTTTGTTTTTCGCGATGATGGTTTCAGCAACGTTCTTGGGTACTTCTTCGTAATGGCTGAATTCCATTGTAAAAGTACCGCGTCCCTGAGTCATCGATCGAATATCCGTAGCATATCCAAACATTTCTGCCAGCGGAACCTTCGTAGTGACTTTGGCAATCCCACGCTCGACACCTTGAGCTTCAATTTGCCCACGCTTCGAGATCAGATTCCCCATGACACTGCCCAGAAAGTCTTCTGGCACTTCGACTTCAACTTTCATCATCGGTTCTAAGAGTACCGGACTGGCTTTGAGAACGCCATCCTTGATCGCCATCGATCCAGCAATCTTAAACGCCATTTCAGAAGAGTCTACATCGTGATACGAACCATCAACCAATGTCGCTTTGACATCGATTAGCGGATAGCCTGCCAGAATGCCGCTTTCACAAGCTTCTTTCATGCCTTGTTCAGCAGGTCCGACATACTCTTTGGGAACTGCGCCACCGACAATCTTCGAGACGAACTCGAAGCCCGAACCGACTTCACCCGGTTCAAGTTGAATGACGACATGCCCAAATTGTCCCTTTCCTCCACTTTGCCGCACGAAACGTCCTTCCGCCTTGACGGATTTCCGAATCGTTTCGCGGTAGGCAACTTGAGGTGCACCGACGTTTGCTTCGACTTTAAATTCGCGCAGCATTCGATCGACCAAGATTTCCAAGTGCAATTCACCCATCCCGGCGATCACAGTCTGATTCGTTTCTTGATCGATGCTGACACGGAAAGTCGGGTCTTCTTCAGACAGTGCCTTGAGCGCTTTGGAAAGTTTTTCCATATCGCCTTTGGTTTTCGGTTCAACAGCAACCGAGATGACAGGCTCAGGAATAAATAGCGACTCTAGAACGATGCTATCGCTTTCAGGGCAAAGAGTGTCGCCCGTCAGAGTGTCAGACAATCCAGGAATTGCGCCCAAATCGCCTGCACGAAGTTCGTCAACATCAATCCGCTCATCTGCTTTGAGAATGATCAGCCGCGAGACGCGCTCTTTTTTGTCCTTCGTCGAGTTGTAAACGTAGCTGCCCTTAGAAAGAACTCCGGAGTAAACCCGCACAAAGGTCAAACGACCAACGAATTTGTCAGTCATCACCTTGAATGCTAGAGCAGATAAAGGCGAATCATCTTTCGGGGGGCGAGCCGCAACGCTACCATCCGGGAGGATACCCTGAATCGGCGGAACATCCAGCGGAGAAGGAAGATAATCTAGCACGGCATCTAGCATTTGCTGAACGCCTTTGTTCTTAAATGCAGATCCACAAAGTACGGGAACTAAAAATTCTCCGTCTACGCCCTCGATCGTGGCTTTTCGCAGTCCCGCTCTAATCTCATCTTCAGTCAGTTCTTCGCCCGCGAAGTACTTCTCTAAAAGTGCTTCATCAGTTTCAGAAACCGCTTCGATTAGCTTCGTGCGGAATTCGTCAGCCTTCGCTTTCAGGTCATCAGGAATTTCAGTGACTTCAACTTCGCGTCCTAAGTCATCCTTATGGATATAGGCTTTCATCCGAACGAGATCCACAATTCCCTTGAACTGATCTTCAGCCCCGATCGGGATTTGAATCGGCACAGCATTCGCTTGGAGCCGATCGCGAATTTGGTCATAGACCTTGAAGAAGTCTGCGCCAGTCCGATCCATTTTGTTCACGAACACCATGCGAGGAACGTGATAGCGGTTCGCTTGCTTCCACACGGTTTCGGATTGAGGCTGAACGCCACCGACAGAACAGAATACGGCGATTACACCGTCTAACACGCGCATAGAGCGTTCGACTTCGATCGTGAAGTCTACGTGCCCAGGCGTGTCGATGATGTTGATTTTGTGCTCTTTTTCGCCTTCACCCGCTTGGTTCGGCAAATCGGCATCGCGGCGAGTCCACTGAGTGCTGATTGCGGCAGCGGTAATGGTGATTCCCCGTTCCCGCTCTTGTTCCATCCAGTCTGTCGTGGCTGTCCCCTCATGCACTTCACCGATTTTGTGAACAATGCCGGAGTAAAAAAGAATGCGTTCTGTTGTTGTTGTCTTGCCCGCATCAATATGCGCGGCGATCCCAATGTTTCTTACTCTTTCGAGCGGGACGGTACGAGCCACAGCTACCTCCTTAGCATCTGTGAATGGTTTAAATCACACTACTGCGTCTATTAAGATTCTATACTTTTTAATAGCGATAGTGCGCGAATGCTTTATTGGCTTCTGCCATTCGATGGGTTTCTTCGCGTTTACGAATCGCGCTTCCGGTTTCGTTGGCGGCATCCATCAGTTCGCTTGCCAGTTTCGCCGACATCGATTTGCCTGCGCGCGATCGCGAGTACTGAATCAGCCATCTTAGAGCGAGCGCAATGCCGCGATCGGTACGCACTTCCATGGGCACTTGATAGGTTGCACCGCCGACTCGACGCGCTTTGACTTCAACCAAAGGAGTCGCATTCTTCACCGCCCGCTCAAACGTCTCTAGCGGATCAGCACCAGTGCGCTCTTTGATGGTTTCAAATGCATCGTAAACGATACGGGTTGCCAGAGATTTTTTGCCGCTCTGCATGATTCGCCGCACCATCATGGTGACAAGACGAGAATTGTGAACGGAGTCAGGGGGAATGGGACGCTTTTTGATTACGACGCGACGAGACATAGGTAAGCCTTCAAGAAAAAGAACAGTAAAGGATATCGGAGTCAGTAAACGGGGGGCGCGATCGTATTCATGTAAAGAGGGTCGTGAGAGAATTCTCTAAAAATAGCTGCGATCGCGAACAAATGAACCTCAAAGACTGAGCTACAAGGTTCATTTGACAGATAAATAATACCAGCGGTCTGTTATTTCGCTGCCTTCGGACGTTTCGCGCCATACTTGGAACGTCCTTGCTTGCGGTCTTTCACGCCTGCGGTGTCGAGCGTTCCGCGAATGATGTGATAGCGTACGCCAGGTAGGTCTTTTACCCGACCGCCGCGAATCATCACGACAGAATGTTCCTGTAAATTGTGACCGATTCCGGGAATGTAAGCTGTCACTTCAAATCCTGAAGTTAGGCGCACCCGTGCTACTTTGCGTAGCGCCGAGTTCGGTTTTTTCGGTGTGGTTGTATAAACCCGTGTGCAAACTCCACGACGCTGAGGGCAACTCTTCAGAGCCGGGGATTTGGTTTTCTTCTGAGCTTTGCTGCGCTCACTACGGATGAGTTGCTGGATGGTGGGCATTTTTAATCTATTGGAGAACGCAGTTTCGAGACTGCTCCGACTTTCAACGATCACTAAACATACCAATGGAGCGATACGACTGTCAAACACTTTGTCAAGTGAGTCTAGCCCGATCGATCGTTTTGGCATGAAAGCTTTTCTATTCTAGCGCTCGTCGATCGAGAATGAGACACCACAGTCGCAACTTTTTTTGGCATTTGGATTGTGAAAGCGAAAACTTCCGCCCATCAAATCTTCGGAAAAGTCGATCGCTAAGTTTTTCAGGTGTTCAGCGCTGTGGGGGTCGATCGCGATTTGAATGCCGTTACAGTTGTAGACCCGATCGCTCGTATCGATTTCAGTTTCAAATTTTGTTAAGTAAGAAAGTCCGGCACATCCGCCAGGTTGGATTTGAAGACGGAAAAAGGCGGAAGGATCGGATTGACGGGTGCGGAGACGGGTAATTTCTGCGATCGCAGAGGGGCTTAATTCGATCATGCAGGGTTTTATTTTGAGTGTGTCAATCATCGTACCGCGATCGAATTTCCAAAAACAAAATGAGGCAATCCGGAAACTGCCTCACTTTAGAAATTAGAAAGAATTTAGGTGAAATATCTAATTTGCGCGTGAGTAATCATCCTGAAAACGCACAATGTCGTCTTCCCCTAGATATTCACCGTTCTGGACTTCGATCAAAATGAGGGGAATCACGCCGGGATTTTCTAGCCGATGCGTGGTGCATTGTGGCACATAAGTAGATTGATTGCTGCTGAGTGTAATTTCTTCGCCGCCACACTCGACTTTTGCAGTTCCAGAAACAACGATCCAATGTTCGCTGCGGTGGTGGTGCATTTGTAGACTGAGGCGGTGTCCCGGCTTGACTTCGATGCGCTTGATTTTGTAGCCGCGACCTTCTTCAAGAATGGTGAACGATCCCCAGGGTCGAAGTTCGGTTGCAGCCGTTTTCGATAGCGTTGTGGACAGTGTGAGAGCTGGAATTTGAGTCTTTTCTTGAGCCTGAGCCACCGTTTCTCTCCTCGTGAATACTAAAGTTTTGCGGACTAAATGCAACTGAATTTGCGCGAATTCCCAACCAAGAAGATTAACAAACCGTTTGAGGATGTGCTTGCTTATAGTGGACGCTTTGACAAGATTTCACAAAGGCTTGATTTAAATTGCGAAATTCGTGAAGAAGTGCTAATCAAAGTTAGGGCTGGAGAAAAACACCGAGACCGTCATGAACTCGTGCTGCCGATCGAGCGGGTCGATCGAGAATTTGCCCTCCTAAATAAAGCGTTGTCGAGCTTCCACCGTCGAGATTCAGGGCATTTGCCGCGCCCAATTGCTGCATAATTTCCGCCATGTCACTCAGAGATGCGCCTCGACCTGCAATGTTGTTTTGAGCAGTGACGATGAGGATTTTGCCATCTGCGGTTTGTCCGATCGCGCTTCGAGCCGCTGTTTCTTGGATAAATGCAGTGCTGAATTGCTCTAATTGCCCGTTTAGAACGATTTGACCATTTTGAATGAGAAGAGGCCCGCCGCCGATTAAATTTGGCAGTGCAGCGAGATCAGCAGGGGTGAAGACGCTTTCAAGTTGAACCGGAGTCGAAGGCGTGAAAGATACAGCAGCGGTACGGTTCGATCGAAAAACCAATAAGTATCCTGTCGTTGGAATTGGAATCACGGTTCCGGCAGTTGCCGCAGTTTGCTGCGTTCCAACTTGATTGGTTTGAACAGGGATCAGGATTTCATTGTCGGAAAGCGTTGTGTAGGTGCTGCCCCAGTCCGAGGTGTATCGAGCGATTCCAGCTTGAACAAAGGCAGAATTGAACGCAGTGAGGGGGAACCGTTGCCCGGAACCGAGAACGAGCGTTTCTTGTACAGTGAGGCGATCGAACTTCCAGTTCCCAGCGGCATCCCATCCAGCAACGCCTCGATGCAGAATTGCACCCGACGCGAACCGATTATCGAGCTTGATCGCGCCTAAAGGAAGTTGGTTATTTCGATTGAAGTAGCCACCGTTAATCGCTGCCGTTGCCAATGTGCGTTGAGCCGTTTGCAACAAAGGAGCCGTGCCGATCAGCGTCGTTGAATTGGGCAAGATTGGACGAATCGTTAATCCGGGCTGACGGGGATTGACTTCGAGCCAAACGATCGGGAATTGATTCGAGCCAACAGTCAGAGATTTCTGCCGCCAAAATAATCCATCTGCCCACAAAATATCTTTATCGCTGAGGAAGTTTGAACCTACTTCGATCACGATGCGATCGGGATTGGATGCGGTTGTAATTCGAGGTCGAAATGCAATTGGAATACCGAGTTTTACGACTGTTCGGTTCGCCGTGGGTTCAACTTTCAGCGATCGAATTCGACTGGCAGGAGTGGGCTTAAAAGTTTGCAGCCGATTTTGATCCGCTTGGGCGTTCAGCGTTAAAACAAACTGATCAGATTGTGGATCAATCTGCCAAGTTGCGGGACGATCGAGGTTGATCGTGATGCGATCGATTCCGGTTCCGGTTTGCTCTTGGTGAATGCTGCTGACTTTTGCGATCGGAGTCGAAATCTGTAATGTATTGCCACTGATTTGAGTTTGCCAGCCGTTTTTCTGTGCCAACTCACTGATATCTAAGTACCGAAGCGGCGGCGCGAATCGAGTTGAGAGAACCGCCTCAGAAAACCACTGAATCGGCTGTCGGGCAGCATCTTTTGTACTCAGCAATTCTGCACCCAGCAATTGAGTCGCGATCGCATCACTCAAACCGATTCGGGTCATTCCATCCGATTGCCATTGGCTCCAATTGCCTGCAAAAGTTTGCCCATTGAGCATAACTTGGGCTCCTTGAGCGATTGGAGTACTGAAATTCAATGGAGCGGCTTTGCGAGGAGGAAGTTGTTGAGCCAGATTGAAATTAAGCGGCGCGTCCGCAGAAGCCGGGAGCGCGATCGAGAGAAATGCGAGGAGATAAAAACCGATTTTAGAAGAAGTCATCTGACAAGATTTTACGAAACGAGGGGTAGAAATACGGACTTACTTTACTGCGATGATAAATTTCAATGGAGCGACAGACCCGAACTGAAACATCAAGAAACCATAACTTCCAGATAATTATCGTCTGGATTCAACAAAAAGCATGCCAAGCGGCTGTTTCCTCGGTGTCACAAGCCGTAACTTGAGAGAGCACCGCGACGGGAAATTTCTATAATCCTCGCAATATCACAGGGATTGCTAGAACGCAAAGTTTTTTATAATATTCCTATCCAGCTTTTGTGAAGATTCAGTTAAGCTAGATCTTCCTCGATCGCGCACCTTAAGCCTGAGATCACCGAACGATAGGGATTCACTGAACTATGTACGTCGAATATTGTCGAAATTTCGCCACCGCGCGATCGCAATTGCCTGCGAATCCCCTTTACGATCGCCAAACGGCTTGACGAGCAGAAATTTTTACTCGATTGTTAAGTTTATGCGATCGTAGTTTCCTTTTCTTTACAAGGCTTCTTTAGACTTTCCCTCAACTCCCTCAGCAATGAATCGAATGAATCTTCCTATGAGCCAAGCAAGTGTTCCGTCTTCTCAAGATCGATCGAATGGTTATGCAGGTCAGCGCTGGCTAGTTGAAGAGCGCGATGCCTGTGGAGTCGGTTTTATTGCCGATCAGCAAGGTCGAAATAGCCATGACTTGATGGAAAAAGCGCTAACAGCGTTGACCTGTTTGGAACATCGGGGCGGATGTAGTGCGGATCAAGACTCTGGGGACGGCGCGGGACTGATGGCGGCGATTCCGTGGGAGATTTTAGAACAGTGGGCAAGTAAACAAGGAAAAGCCCTGACTCCGAATCGGATCGGCGTTGGCATGGTGTTTCTGCCGCAAGATTCGGCGATCGCAACCGCTGTAAAAGAAATCGCAGAAAAAATTCTAGCCGAAGAAGAGTTAACCTTGCTGGGATGGCGATCGGTTCCGATTAAACCTGAAATTCTCGGTGTGCAGGCACGGGAAAATCAGCCACACATTGAACAGGTGATCGTCAACTCAACTCTTAGCGGAGAAGCGTTAGAACGCAAGCTGTACTTGACTCGCAAACGAATTCACCGAATTTTGGTAGAGCAAGCAAAAGCGGGCTTCGATGAAT
>DATJEM010000047.1:0-4053 GCA_035496615.1 Leptolyngbya sp. | reverse complement strand
TTGCTTCGACAAAGATTCCAGGTCCTAATGTTGCATTCGCGAATAGAATCCACTGAGCCGCGATCGCTCGATCTTTCAAATCAGCCTTGCCATAACGATCGTACAGATAAAGCAAAATTGCGCCCGATTCCCAAAGTTTCTGATCGCCATCGACGATCGCAGGAACTTTGCCAAACGGATTGATTTCGCAAAATGCAGGCTGTCGATGTTCTCCAGCTTGCAGATCGAGCATCACAAACTCATAAGGTAGCTCTAGTTCTTCGAGATACCACTGAACGATCGATGCCCGACTGCGTGCGCCGCCATAAAGTTTCAGCATCGTTTTTACAGAACTTCGTGAGTATATTTGTGCTGTTTTACATTATCTTCGGTTTTGACAATGCGCTGGGAGTTGAGAACGCGCTTCCGATCGACCGAGAAGTTAAAATCGCTGCGGGTCGTCCCTGCGGGAATATGAGATTGGGCACTAGACTTTGCTTTGTAAGTTCGAGCGGTGGCAGTGGCACGGAGAGCAAAATCGTCGCAGAACTGCACGTCCGTAGGGAAGTTCTCTGGTAGCTGTAAAGATTCGCCTGCAATCACCGATCCGATCGTCGTTGCGGCTGCCAATTCGTAGGAAGTCGGAATCCCTTTGACGATCGCTTCAAGCGCCGCTGAGGGAATCGGTTCGACCACGCGGACTTGATGAACGCCATCGTCATCTTTGATAAAACACGTGGCTAAACCAACCACGAGATAATCCTCGCGATCGAGGTCGGTGGCATTGGGGTAAGAGAACGTTGAGGTCATACTGTCCTGAAGAAGGCGGATGAAATAGATCTGAATGGGTGCGATCGTACCAAGCGCTTGGAATGCAATTTTCAGAACGATGTAATTCTTAATCTTGATGCCGCTAAATCAGGACTAAGCCTTGACTCACCCATGAAGCGAATTAGGAAAAGTAGAAAACTTGAGAATATGATTGAGTTGATCGCTCTGAGTCCTCAAAGTTCTTCTAAAAATGTCTCAAATCACCAAAATTTTGAATCAGAGAGTCATCCTCTGTGGCTCAATTTCTCTGGCTACAGCTTTTTTGACGACAGTAGGAGCCGCCCCAGCGGTGAAAGCTGATGAAGTGTGGGAAAGTGACTATGGCAGGGTCGTCTATCAGACTGAACGGGGAAAAACCGCCATTTTCACGTATGGGGATAGCGTTGAGGGGACACTGTTCATCGATCGATTGGCGGGACAGTTCAAAGATCGAGGGACATACTACGGCTATTGGAGTCAATCGACTTCAAACGTGCGATGTGAGACGTATCGAGAGGGGCGCAATGGGCAAAGAACCTACTATTGGGGAACGTTGCAAATGCAATTCCTTGACCCGGAATTTCCCGCTCGCTGGTCAGCGAAGATTGGCTACTGCGACCAACCAACAACGTTGACGTGGAGAGCGTCTCCGATCGTCGGAGGAGCAAAACCGCCTTTGAAATTTCCGTAGCGCGATCAATCGAGTAACACTGTTTCCGCAAGCTCGATCGGCAAACCGACTAAAGATTTCACCCGCAATTCTTGATAAAACTCGTCCTGCGATAGCTCTACTTTGGACTGAGCGGACAGCAACAACAGCGCCCAGAAAACCCCCACTCGCTCATAGTTCTCTGAGTGATGCGGTTGAACTTTGTGGTTGCGTTCTTGAACGGCGACCCAAAATTCTAGAACAAGCTCAAAATCGATCCAGTCTTGTCCATTTGCCACATCTGACCAGTAATCGGCAAAGAAGCCTTCGATCGCCACCGCCATTTCGGATAGGTTCTCTTCGTGCGCTAGAGCCGCGATCGCTTTGACGGCTTCGGCTCTAGGAATTTTCGCTCGTTTGATCCGAGGGCGTGGCTCGTTTTCTTCGAGCGCGGTCGCGATAATTTGTAGCTGTTCGATCAGTTCTTTGAGCGTGACGCGCCGCCGTTGGGGAGGTTGAGCAACGGCGCGGCGACGAAGCTGTCGTTCTAAATTCAGCGGCAGTGCGGTTTGTCCAAGCGCCATTCCATCAAGCAGTTCGTCTTCTGGAAATTCCGAAACTTCAGGGGTGATCTCTACGTGAGCTAAGGTGTTCGCTTTGAGCAACAGCAACATCGACGCATAGAGAAATGCCTGTCCCGATTGAGTCAGGTTGGCTTCGTATAAATCCCGTCCGGTTGCGGGCGCAAGCTCACTGAGAAAGCGATCGATCACGTCGATCACTTTCACATCCCACGGATCAATTTCGCCACGTTCAGCTAAGTCAATTAACAGCGCGATCGCGTCTTGGGCAAGAGAAATTGGCATAGGGTGTCAGCGGATTTTGACCCGTGCAAAATAAACAGCCGCCAGCACAATGAAGGCGAGTAGGGTCAATGGTACACAAAAACTCCAGTCTCGATCCCACAAACGGTCTACATTTGCATCGCTGATCGACATTTTTCCAAGCTCTTACTGTGCATAAATCTCCTGCGATTCTGCATCTTGAACCGTTTGGGCAGCAGGCAACATTCGCTGTTCTTCAAGTTCGACCCGATAGCGTTCGAGGTCGTCTTCGAGTTCGTGGATTCGCTCTTCGCGCTCGGTGACTTCTTTGCGAACTTCCACCGATCGCTGAACTTGCGACCAAACGCTAAAAACCCAAGCGAGAACGGCTCCAATGCCCGCAGATAAAATGAGTTCGACCGACAAAGGGGCTTGAAACTGAATGTTTTTCACGACGTGAATCACCGCAGGTTCGGTATTTTCGATGCCGAATAAAACGAGCGCCAAACAAATCACGAAAATGATCAGAAAGTTAACTTGTCTCATCACTTGATGCTCCAAAACACGCCGTTAGTGTAGCAAGGTTCGCCCCCAACTGATCGAAAGAAATTCTAAGGGATGGGAGGCAAATCTTTTTCGGCAGAGGTTTCGGGATAAGTAGGCACGACGATCGTAGCGTTTAACCGAATCGCATCGATCGTGCCTTTAATGGTGCCTGCGACCGGAACCGCAATGATCACGCCCAGTACGCCCGCAACCTGCAGCCCGACTAAGAGTGCAATAAAGATCCACAGCGGATTTAAGCCTGTGAAGTCACCCATGATTTTGGGCGCAAGGAGATTATCACGAATTTGTTGCAGGACGATCGCAGCAAGGGCAACTTGAAACGCCAACCAACTATCCTGAAATGCAATCAGCAACGATACCAGTCCAATCCCAAGTGCTGCACCGATGAAGGGAATAATTTCAGCAACTCCGATCATCAGCGCAAAGACTAACGTAAATGGAACTTTCAACACAAGAAAAATCGGAAGAATTGCTAACGCCATAAATAGCGCCAGTACAATCTGACTGAGAAAGAAGTTATGGAAGTTAGTCCGTAGGGACTCGCTAAACGGAATCGAAAATTTAGGCGGAATGAGATACAGCAGTCCAGTCCAAAGTTGCGCGCCGTATAGCAACATATAGAATGCTAAAACGATCACCAAAATAGTATCCACCAGCCCCGTCACTGTGCCGAGGGCAAACCCCAAAGCTTGAGGCGCGATATTCTGAATTTGGCTTTCGATTTGGGTACTCAGTCGGCTGCCAAAGTCTTTCAGATCGATCGGGTAGTTTCGCTCTTTTGCCCAATTGTCCCAGTAGTCTAAGTCTGCTCGACTGCTTTCTAGCCAGTTTGGAATTCTCTCTAATAACTGTGTGGTTTGAGCCAGCAAGATCGGCATCAATGTCGTCGCGAGAATTGCGAACAGTGCGATCGCAATGACGATCACAATGACAATCGCGCCTTGTCGTCTAATGCGGATGCGCTGAAAGACTTCCACAGGATAATTCAGTAGAAGTGCCAACATTGCCGCGATCGTCAGTACCGCAATCAAATGATCAAAGTAAGTTAGAAGTTGGCTCAATAGCCAAACATTCAAAGCAATAATTGGACCACTCAATCCAATCACTAACCATCGCTGCAAATCTTGTGAACGACGCGCCATAGTGTTCTAGGTTGCTGAAGTTGTCGCAGGGGGTAGCTGCTGCTTTTTGATGTAGATGCCTGCACCGACGATCGCAATGACA
>DATJEM010000046.1:0-5950 GCA_035496615.1 Leptolyngbya sp. | reverse complement strand
CAAGCACAGCACATCGACATTACTCAATGATTCGACTGCATTGGTTTGCTGAATTAAGACATTTTGCCCTAGCATCCGAATCGATCCCATTGCATACGAAAGCGTGATTGCTAAAAGTAATCCAGCGGGAATCAGCCCAGCAATCACTGCGGCACGTTGCACAACTTCATTGAGAGACTGCGATCGGCTGATAAAACTAATTCCAATCAACAGCCACAAGAAAGATGCAAGCAGCAACAAAACCCGAATGATTAGATTGATCTCAGACTGGAACGGGGTATAGACTTGGCGAAATTCACGCGCTCCCATCGTTAGCTGATAAGCGACTGTCTCCGCGCCGACTTTTTCTGCGACATAACAGGCACTTCCGCTCACACAGAAACTTCCTGAATACACTGCCTTTCCAGCTACTTTTGCAATGAGATCTGATTCTCCAGTCAGCAGCGATTCATCAATCTCGACTTGCCCTGCGCCCACAATTTGTCCGTCGACTAGAACTTGATCGCCAGGACGCAGCACCAATGTCTCACCTAAGACAATTTCGCAGGGGTCGATATTGAGTTCTTGTCCATTGCGAATCACCGTGGCATGAGGGCGCGACAGTAAAGCAATCTCGTCGAGTTTTTGCTTTGCCCAAATCTCTTGAAAAATCCCAATCACTACGCCGCTAAAAATAATCACTGCCACAAACACCGCGTCACTCGGACGACGCAGCAAGATGAAAATGCCGCTAATCGCAAAAAAAACAGCATTGATGAACGTGAACAAATTCTCTTGCAAAATCCGCGCATACGATCGACTCGTTGGCAGTTTCGCATCGTTGGTTTGACCTGCTTGTTGTCGATCGCGGACTTGTTGATCGCTTAATCCGGGGAGCGTTGCCATGAATCGAAAGGGCTAAATCAAAGGATGTTTAACATCATAGTCACTATAGTCACTGCATCCCCTTCCTCAAAGCGATCTTTTATGCTTCTTCTTGCTCATCTAGCGATTTCCATCCGGCTTGCCACTGCGATCGCTCCTGCAAGAGTTTGGCATTCATCCAAAAGCGCACCGTTGGATCACAAGCCGCCACCATTTCGGCAAACACCCACACGCCTTCATTCTTGCGATTGACCACCTGAAAGTGTCTCCATCCCCAAGTCTCTTGCTGGGCTGTCCATTTTGAGCCGACCAGATGGGGAAATTTCTGTTTCTTAGCCATTCCTCTATTTTAATAAAACTGTGATGGATGTGGTTGAGCCGGATTCCACTGAGTGTGATCAACGTTGATTAAGCGCGGGCATGACCCTCGAAGCCAGAGTTTCAAATTCCGAAATTGCGATTTTGGGGCGAGATTCAGGAATACTCAGGCTGCAATCTCAGGATTTCTCACAGTGCCACATTGGTAACCAGCCTGTAGTATGAAGTGTTTTCCTGCTCACCCTCCCGGTTTCTATCTATGATTCGGACTTCTCTAACGCTTACAGCGCTATGCTCGATCGGAATCGCCCTTCCCGTTCAAGCCGAAAATCTCGATCACGTTCGTCAACTGCTCTCTACCAAGCAATGTGCAAACTGTGACTTAAGCAGCGCGGGACTTGTGTTTGCTCAGTTGTCGGGCGCAACCCTCACAGGAGCCAATCTCGCCGGAGCCAATCTCAGTCAAGCCAATCTAACGGGGGCAAACCTTGCCGGAGCCAATCTCGCAGGCGCAACGTTTAGCGGCGCAAATCTTGCCGGAGCGAATTTAACGGGGGCAAATTTGCAGGGCACCGATTTAACCCGATCGTATCTTGTCGGCACAGACTTAACCGGAACCTCGATCGACACTGCCTTGATTCAAGGCGCGATCGGGCTTGCACCGACCGCGGGGAATGCCGATTTGTTTTATCAAATGGCGATGGAAGCGGGAAAGCGGCGACAGTACGAACGGGCGATCGAGAATTTCAATCAAGTTCTGATTCGCAAACCCGACTCAGCCCCCGCATTTATTGGGCGAGCAATGGCGAAACTGGAACTCGGCGATCAAAAAGGCGCAATCTTAGATTCTGAGCAAGCGTCGGCTTTATTTGGGGTTCAGGGCGATGCGGCAAATGCGAAAACGGCAGGAATGCTGGCTCAAACCTTAAAAAATCCGCCAAAAGAGCGATCAGGGGGCGGTTTTGGTCAAACCCTGATCAACGTCGTCGGCGGACTTTTGCAAATGTTTCTAGTGCGCTAGCACTGCAACCGTTTCTAGCGCGTTAGCGCATTGGAGCCGTCATCGGTGCTGCGGCTTGAGAAGTCAAACTCGTGATTTTTGCTTGCAGATCCGCTGGAATAATCACTTGATTGACCGCGTGAATAATCCCGTTGCTGACCATGATGTCAGGTCCAACAACTTGTGCATTGCCAATCATCAGGTTGCCCGCGCTCCCTTGTGCCATCATCGTGCTGCCATCCATCGATCGCACCTCTTTCGCTGAGAGTTCTGCCGAAGTCATTTTGCCTGAAACAATGTGAGCATTTAGCAGTTGTGCTAGGAGCGCCCGGTTCTCCGGTTGGACTAATGCTTTGAACGTCGCTGGAGGAATAGCAGCTAAAGCGGCATCGGTTGGAGCAAAAACGGTATGGTTGCCGTCTGCCAACTGTGCCGAGAAAGCGCCGTGTGAGTTTGAGTCAGCAACCTGCAACAGCGCATTGAACAATTCAAAGTTGGGGCTACTGCGGACGACTTGGCTAATTGTCTTGCCTTCAGAGCCAGCGAACGAATAGTCGGGCGAGTTATTAACGATCGGTTGCGTACCTGGAGCGGTATTGCCTCGCTGAGTCGGGTTGTTGGGGACAATTTGCGGGCTACTCCCATCGCTGCTCCCTGGAGACATCTGATTAGGCATCTGGTTGGGCGACATCTGGTTAGGCGACATCTGGTTAGGCGACATATTGCTGGGAGGCGTGTCGTTGGGAGACGTTTTGATCGGGGTTGTATTGTCGGGAGTTGTATTGCCGGGAGTTGTATTGTCAGGAGTTGTATTACTGGGAGTAAGCTGACCCTCTGAAGCGCCACCGATCGGCGGAACACCCGTCGGTCGGTTCGTTGGTGCGGGGGTTGCGGGAGTTGTCTGAGCATTAGGGATTTCTGGAGTCTGCGCTACCGAAGGCAAGGCTGCTGCAAGTCCTAGTCCAATTGTAGAAATTCCGGCAACTAAAAACTTTAATGATGATTTCATAGCTGTTTGATTGTTTGAACGTTTCTAGCCAAGCATATAGGGTAAGAATGTGAACTCCCTCCCTCAGAGGAAATAATCCGAAAGAAGGGTCGCGCTGAAGCGATCCAAAAAATCAGTACAGACGAAACAAGGCATTTGATCGCCCGCTCTGGTTTTCAAAAGAGCGAATTTTAAAACTCAAACGGCTGGAAGTGCCATCTTACAGAGGCAATGCAGTTGCTTGATTGCTATTCAAGAAAGCTAATGACTTCTACTGTTGCCTCCGGAAGATGAGCATATCGCTTTGATTTTTCTTCGATTTCTTGAAGTTGACCGAGTGCGAGTCCGCAAGGTCTACCATATTTTGCTTTGACTCGATCGCTGGCAATGTTCAAAGCGATGCGCGATCGTTGTACAAAGTCTTCTAGCCCATAGTGTGTGTTGGGGCTGAAGTACTCTTTCACAATCAAAGAAGGCGAATAGCAGGAGTCTTGAGTCCCGTCAGACCAGCGGATTTGAAAACGAACTTCAGGCATAGCGCAAGGTTTGATAGTGATGAATATGCTGTTTAGCAGCGGTTTCCCAAGTGTACTCGGATAAAACGGATTGACTTTGCTGGCAAAGCAAGGCGGCAGACTGAGACACGGAACACATGGCTTGAGCGATCGCATCAACACAATGCGGATCAACTAAAACTGCTTGCTGGTTGTTTAGAAATTCAGTAAATGGAGGTTGGTTAGAAGTAATCACCGGAAGACCACTCGCGATCGCTTCGAGAATTACCAATCCCCAACCTTCTTTTACCGATGGAAACACGAAGACATCTGCACTACGATACAGCCGAGGCAGATCCTCATGGGAAAAAACTCCGGGCAAAATCAGCGCATTCTCCAAGTTTAAGGCTTTTGCGATCGTAAAAAACTCCTCCCGATAGGCTTGATAATCAAACAACGTCGCGCCGCCTGCTATGAGCAAGCGAGCCTTCGGAAACTGGGCGAGAACTTGCTGAAAGGCTTGGAGCAGTCGAATCGAGTTTTTGCGGGGTTCGATTCCACCGATCGTTAAATAAAGTGGTGCGCCTTTGAACGCGAAGGATGAGCCATGCGGTGAAAATCGCTGTAAATTCACACCATTGTTTACCCGTAGCGCATCAATTTGATAGTGTTGTTTAAGTTCAGCTTTCCAGCGATCGCTCACACACAGACATAAAGAAGCTTCTCGAATCGATCGATCTTGACACTGTTGCAGGTAAAGACTGCGATAGTCTTCGATATGGTGAACCGTTCGGACAAAGTGCGGAATCTTTCCTTGCTTAAGCAACATTGCTAAAGCATTTGCACCAATACAATCTTGGGCATGATAACAATCATAAGTTTGATGCGATTGTCCTAAATAGCTGACAAATTCTTGGATTCGTTGCTGAATCAATTGATCAATCTCAGCCGCAGCAGGCTGTGCCGGAATCAATTGATAGGCACAGGAGAGAGGATAATCAAAGCCTTTTCCATCTTTATCTAATGCAAACACACAGACAGAATGCCCTAGACTGTGGAGCGCTTCTGCAAGTTCCAAAGTATGAATTACACTGCCTCGCGGCTTTGTCGAATAGGTTAGCAGCGCAATTTTCATCGTTTTGCGAACCCTGTAAGCTTCTGTTGGGCGAGATCCCAAACCTCGATCGATTCTTCATACGATCGCAGCATCAGCTTTGATCCAGGTTGAATATGTCCAACCGCTTCGCAGATCAAATCTTGCTGGCGAAAATGCGCTTTCACGATCGCTGCGTTTTCAGGGCGAACACTTAGTAAAAAACCATAGCTTGGAAAGCTCACCAGCCAGCGATCGAGCGTTAATCGATCGGGACAGGGAACGCGATTGAGATCCAATACTGCTCCACAGCTTGAGGTTTCGAGCAGCATCAACAGCGTTCCAACAATGCCACCGTTGCTAATATCTTTGCCAACGTTGCATAATCCTGTCTCAGCTAGCCTCGGTAGGATAGATAAGTTCGATCGTAATTGCGCGGGCGCGGCTTTTGTGGCTGCATCCCAAAATGGATAGTTTGGGTGTGGTTCTCCTCGAAAATCGGTCGCAACTAGCAATATATCTCCAGGTTGAGCATCAAAGCTAGTGATCAACTGCTTTGCTCGTCCCAAAATTGCTACTGATAGAGCGAGATAGGAACTATGGCAGTTTGTATGTCCTCCCACGATCGGAACATCATAGGCGACCGATGCGGCTTTCATTCCTTGCCAAATTAGCTCTACATTGTGACCCGACTGGCTCCAAAGTGTATCGACAACCGCGATCGGGGTTCCTCCCATCGCGTAGATATCGCTTACATTCACCATCACGGCTGACCAGCCCGCAAACCAGGGTTCCGCTTCGACAAACTTCGGCAGCATTCCCTCAGCCGCAAATAGTAGATAGCTATCCTGCTCAGGAATTGCTGCACAGTCATCTCCCAATCGCACTTTTGCCTCTGTCCAGTCAGGGAGCAACGCTTGAGAAGCAGTTTGGATGTCTTGCTTTTGTAGCAAACTCAACGATCGTCGTAGTTGAACAGCGAGTTCCGATAGCATCAGGATGCCTCTTTCACGGGATGACGTTTAGCTTCTGGCGGATAAAATTTCAAATCAGCTTCCATCAGGTGATGCAGTCGATCGCAGAGCGTCAGTTCGGCTTGCGATCGCCAATGCAATCTCTGAAAAAATCGCACATTCTGAAGCTGTACCGTTGCCAAAAATTGCTCACAGCCCCAAGTATTTGCAGTCGTTACG
>DATJEM010000045.1:0-7089 GCA_035496615.1 Leptolyngbya sp. | reverse complement strand
GCTACGGAATGCGTATCGCGATCGTCGCAAAAAGAAACGTGATTTTCGTCGTCTGTGGATCACTCGGATCAATGCAGCGGCACGGCAGCAGGGCATCAGCTACAGCCAACTGATCGGCAAGCTGAAGAAAGCAGATATCGTGATTAACCGCAAAATGCTGGCTCAGTTAGCCATTCTTGAGCCGGAAGGGTTCGCAAAGATTGTTCAGCAAGCAATTCAGGCTTAACGACTGGATGCGAAAGCGATGGATGGCGATTTTAGCTTCGTCTTGGATGGGGGCGCATTTGGTTGTGTCCCCTTCTTTGTTTGCGGCGGATCTGCAAACGATCGCCCAGCGCAATAAGCTCATCATTGCCGTTAAAGATACTGTTCGTCCGTTAGGATTTCGCGATGCTCAGGGAAATCTTCAAGGATTTGAAATCGATATCGCTCAACGATTAGCGCAAGAATTATTTAGCAAACCGATTGCGATCGAGTTCAAACTTGTCAGCAATCGCGATCGGCTTTCTGTTATCACTGCTGAAAAGGTGGATCTAGAGATCGCCCGTGTCACTGTCAATTCATCTCGCGCTCGAATCGTCGCCTTCAGTGAACCGTATTACTTCGACGGAACTGGAATGATTACGAAAAGTTCTGCGATTCAGACTCAGCGAGATTTAGCCCATGAGACGATCGCTGTTTTGAACCATTCGAGTACGATTGCAACGCTTCGCTATCAATTGCCCCAAGTCAAACTGATCGGGGTCGAGTCTTACGAAGCCGGAAAGCAAGCGATCGAGTCGGGACAAGCGATCGGATTTGCCGCAGATGTTAGCGTTTTGACGGGCTGGGCGCAAGAATTTCCTGAGTACCGAGTTTTGCCCTTCCGGATTTCGACAGAGCCACTTGCGATCGTTTTTCCCAAAGGCATTGAATCCGACGAACTGCGCCGCGCCGTGAATCAAATCTTACTGCGGTGGAAATCTGAGGGTTGGCTTCAGAAACGCGCTAACTATTGGGGTCTTCCTTGAGATACCCTGAAACATAAGCCTTAAATTCTCGATCGATATACTCCTATGGACAGTGCAACCTCTCCGATTCTTTACATCTCTCTTTTGCTCGCTCTGCTCGTGACTGCTGCCTTTTTTGTCACCCGGCAAGTTCTCAAAACTCGCCGAGTTGAAAGCGCTCTGACTCGCCTCCAGACCAAGCTAAATAAAGAGAAAGGAACCGCCGAAGAATACTACGAACTCGGTAGCATTCTCCTCGACAAACGTTTATTTACCCAAGCGATCGCTCAGTTCCAAAAGGCGATCAAGCTCGAAACTTTGGAAGGTCAGGATCTCGCAGCGGTTTATAACGCGATGGGATTTGCTTATTTTGCTCAAGAGCAGTTTGATCTTGCGATTCGCCAATACAAAGAAGCGCTAAAACTGCTGCCTGAGTATGTCACGGCTTTGAATAACGTAGGACATGCTTATGAGCGTAAACAGCTTGCCGCCCAAGCACTAGAAGCTTATGAACAGGCTCTAGCGTTTGAACCGACAAATCAAACAGCAAAGCGCCGGGCTGAATCGTTGAGAAAGCGATTGGTTCCATCGGCTTAGAGGAGATTGAACCAAGAAAAAGGACGATCGACAAACGCGATCGTCCTTTTTCTTAGGGGGTCAAATTACTGCGCTGCTGGAACTTTAGGGGTTGGAGCAGGATCTGGAGTCTGTTCTGGTGCGGGAACCGAATTTTGAGTCGGCAATGGATTGGGCGGCACGACCGGATTGGGTAAAGGTGGCGCAACAGGTAGTGGAGCCGGAGTGGACTGCAATTCTGGTGTTGGGGCGGCGATCGGGGCTGGAGTCGGTATTGTAACGGGGATTGGAATAGGCGTAGTGATGGGAAGAGGAGTTGCTGGACTTGCTGAGGTTGGGTCAGGTGCGGACTGAATGGGAGCTTGTACAGGAGATACTTGAACAGGCAAGATTTGTGCTGGAGAATTTCCTGGCTGAACTGGAGATTGAGTGGGGGCGACGAGTTGGGGGGTGGAAGTCTGAACTGCTGAGGGAGCGGGTTGAACGTCAGAAGATTGGACAGGAGCGGGCTGAGGTGACGCAACAGGGTCGGGCTTGATCGTTGCTGCGGGTGAGGTTGGAGGCTGGTTGAGGGATGAGGTCGGTTGCTGTTGATTTGCTCCTCTGGATGGAGTCGTCTCTAATATCTGGCGAGGAGGTTGAGTTGGGGTGGATGATTCAGTCTTTGTAGGGGTTCCTGAATCTGGAGCCGGAGTTGGCGTGGCAGGGGGAGTTGTCGCTGGGGCTGGACTACTGGGAGTCGAGCTATTCGTCGGGGGACTAGTAGTCGCCGGAACTGCGATCGGGTTGGTGGGAGTGTTGGTAGAGGGAGTTGTCGTTGGCGCAGGGCTTCCTGAAGCTCCAGGCGCAGGATTGGTTGTGCCTCCGGGTGTCGGGGTTTGAGGGGTTGAACCTGTACTGCCTGATGTGGCAGGGGCAACAGGAGTGGCTGTGCCTGGAGAAGTTGGCGGTTTACCCCCTGGTGCAGTAGAAGAACCTACGCCACCTGGTGCATTTGGACTATTACTTGGACTATTACTTGGACTATTACTTGAACTGCTGCTTGAACTACTTGAACCGTTTGGAGCAGGTGAACCAGGAGAGGTGGACGGGGCAGTAGAAGGGGGCGTTGAGCCATTCGCGCCACTACCACTACTATTGGAGCCGCTAGAACCATTCGATGGAGCATTAGAGGGAGGATTCGATGTAGGAGGCTTAGAAGTTGGGTTTCCGGTAGAAGCGTTGGGAGCGGATGAGGCTCCGGAGCCGCTGCCGCCCGACCCTTCAGGGGCTTTTACTGCCCCCGTTCTGGGCGGACTGACCTGAGTCGGCTCACTGCCGCTCGCTTGAGATCCACCCGCTGGGGTTCGATTGGGGGTTGAAGCATCGCCTGTAGCTTGTCCTTTAGAAGGTGAATTTACCGAATTGTCAGGGGGTGTGGAACTTGTTCCAGAGTCCTGAGTTGTCTTGCTAGGATTTTGAGTTGTATCGCCTTCGGGATTTTTTATTGCACCTGTTCTGGACGGACTGACCTGAGTCGGCTCGCCTCTACCCGTTTGAGAACTATCTTGAGAACCATCTGCTGAGCTTTTATCAGGGGTTGTTCCGCCGGTAGCCTGTTCTTCAGAAGATGAACCTGTGGAGTTGCCAGGACTTTTTCCAGAGTCTGAAGTCGTTTTGCCAGGCTGATCCGTATTGCTGCTGGGCTGGCTGGGATTGCCACTTTCAGCCCGAGTTGTTGCGGGAGCCGCATCAGGTACAGGAGAAAGCTGCACCATTCTAGGGTTCTCAATCACGGGCCCGGTGAGCGGCTTTTGCTGTTGCAAAGCTTCTGTGGTTT
Source organism: Leptolyngbya sp. (assembly GCA_035496615.1). Taxonomy (GTDB): domain Bacteria; phylum Cyanobacteriota; class Cyanobacteriia; order Leptolyngbyales; family Leptolyngbyaceae; genus Leptolyngbya. Next base: position 3,705 of record DATJEM010000045.1, on the reverse strand, counting down.
CAACTTGTACGGCAGCAATCCCTGGATCGGAGTGGGGGTGTGCTTCGCGGTGTTGAAGATCTAGACCGCGTACCATATCGCTCGTTTCATAAAAACGGTGCATATCAAAGTTAAATAGGCGAATGCCAAGCGGATCGACGATCGCCATCTGCCCTGCGCCTAACGGCAGCTTGCGCCCGGTGATATTGTCTACGATTTCCATCGGTCCACCAGGATTATTCGTTAACGCGCCAACGACCGTGGTTTCAGTCTGCTCGTCATAACGAACAAACAGCGCTGATCCCCGAATTCCTGCTGAGGCGTTAGGCGTGTCGATCGTAGTTCGTCCTTGCCCCGGTTTGATTAACAGCAGCACTGTTCCATTGGTGAGGCGAAAGTTGCGGGTTCCAGGTGCGAAGCGGAAGGTTGCCATTTCTCCTACCCGTGCCCAAGAGCCATCATTAAAGCGCAATCCTACTCGTGAAGCTTTCGCAGTCTGAAGCGCGTCGTCGGGGTGCAGTGTTTCAGACAGAATGGCATCCCGCGCTGGCTGTCCATTCGGCACAAACTGCACTCGCCTCACAATCTCCCGGATCTCAGCAGAAGTAAGCGGAGTTAGGGCATAGGCAGCACTGGAGAAGAGGGTGGCTCCGACTCCTAACGCCAATGATGTGAGTGTGAGGAACAAATTGCGGGACATAGACACTCCAAGAACAACAGGGACAGAGGGCGCACTGCGCGATTGAGAGGCAGGGCAGCATAAGACCCAATCAACCCAGTTCTATCGATGTGGGATGATTAAGTGAAATTACAGACTTGTTTCTTCACGAATACTTTACATCTAGGGGGGAAAGTACTGTGAGTTTCTAAGAAAGCTTTAAAGAGACTTTATAAAAGATAGGTGAAGACACGAGTACCGAATCGTCTATGCAACAGTTATTAAAGTTCTGCAAAATCTCTAAAGCAAAAGTGTTGAAATTGTGGTGGCAGGTGGGTGCTGAGTGGTGAGCGGGGCGATTGTAAAGCAGTTGATTTTGAAGCGTTCTGAGGTTGTAGAGTCTGTGTTAGTCCCCTTGAAACAGGATTGGAGAGTTGAGCGACTTCGCACGTTGCAGTACCACTTACTCGGTCAGGTAGGGTTTTGGCTAATCCTTAGTTTCACGGGCAAATCTCTGTGTACCGTTATACCAAACAAATCTTCGCTTTCGGCAAATAAATCTTCGCCTTCGGCAAATAAATTAACTGAGTTAGGCGCGATCGCACTGCAACCGCCGACGGACGTAATTCCTCGCAAGTTCCCGATCCAGCGCTCAAAGCTGCTGAATGTTTCAGGGCAGGCAAAAGATTTAGCGCCGATCGAGTCTTCTGATTTGCCAGAGTTGATCCCCGATGCCGAACCGATTCGAGCCGCATTTATGCCGCAGCAAGCTGAAGCTCTTGGCACAACGTCAAAGGCTTTTCCCGCATCGGTGCGATCGCCCGTGTTGGCTCAGAGTCGGTGCTGGAAATCCATTCCTTCAAACTGTGTCTATACTGCGACGGCGGTTCAAGTGGGTCAAGCACCAAATTCATCGACAGAGAATTCCCCCGATCCAGAGCTTGGCGATCTGCAATTGTCTCCGCTACCGGAGGACGAATTGGGAACGCTGCGGATTCAGCCGATCGCGGCTGATCCCCCGACGGGCGCGGAAGATCCTGAATTAGGAACGTTGCGCTTGCAAGAGCGATCGACTCCGCAACCTCCGATCGTGCTGCCAGAACGTCCGCGTCCAACCTCCGCCTATCTACTAGCAAGAGCAGATTATTTCAAATCGTCGAATGTGTTTTCCGATGTCGATCCGGTTGATGACGGCTTGATTCGGGCGGGGCTGACTTTTTTCTACGCGCCGCCGATCGGGTCTAAAACTTTTCTGATTACGTCGCTAGATGCCAACCTAATTCGATACAGTCGGCTGGGACAGTATCGCGATGTGAATGGAGATGTGCGATCGCTCAATTACGATGAGTTGAGGCTGAGGGCGGGAATTTTTCATCGGATTACGCCTCGCTTGTCGGCTGAAGTGGGCTGGAGCAATCAAAAATTATTTACTTCAAGCCGAGGGCTACAGCAGGTTTTTGGTGGGCAGGAGTTCTTTGGAGACAATTCGATCCGAGTTGAACTGAGTCGTCAAGATACCCTATCACCGCGGCTTTCACTCAATACGTATTATCAGTTTCGCTGGAGTTTTGCGAATCCCGACGATCGCAGCCGCATTCTCAATTCTGCGATCGCGACGTTGGGGTACAGTTTTTCACAACGGCTTCAAACTGCGATCGATTATCAATTTACTTGGTCGCATTTTACGCAGCAAGCCCGCGATGATTTGTATCATCAATTGGTTGCCCGTGTGAGCTATAACATCACGCCAAGAACGCAAATTAATCTGTTTAGCGGATTTAGTTTTGGGCATTCCACCGATCGACGGATTGATTTCAATAGCTTTATTTTCGGTGCGGGTTTGGTGTTCAATCTGCCGCTGTTCTAGACCTGATAGGAACACCAATCGCTCCAACTTCCGGGGTAAAGTTTAGCGCGATCGAGTCCGGCTGCGGTCATCGCTAATAGGTTGACGCAAGCGGTAACGCCGGAGCCGCAATACACCAGAATTTCATCTTTGGATTCAAGATCTGCGTAGCGATCGCGAAGTTCAGCAGGCGATTTGAGAAATCCGCGATCGTCGGTGACGGACTGCCACGGATAATTGACCGCGCCCGGAATGTGACCTGCGATCGGATCGATCGGTTCTCGTTCTCCTCGATAGCGCTCTGCTTCGCGTGAATCGATGAGTGCTACCTGGGATAAATCTTTTTTCGCTTTCACTTGATCAATATTAACGATCCAATCCGGTTGAATTTGAGGCGTGAACGGTTTGGATTTGGGCACAGGCTCGATCGTGGTGACGGGATAGCCTGCGTTTTGCCAGTTTGAGAAACCGCCATCAAGAACTTTCACGCGATCGTGTCCCACATAGCGCAGTAGCCACCAAAACCGCGCCGCAAATCCAAACCGCGAATCGTCGTAAGCGATCACCAACGTTGAAGGTGTGATCCCCGGGGTTGAAAGCGTTTCCGAAAGCTTTTTAATGTCAGGCAGCGGATGCCGCCCGCCGTGAGTTTGAATGGGACTTGAGAGATCCTGGTTGAGATCAAAATAGAACGCGCCTGGAATATGCCCCTCATTGTATTGGTGTTGTCCGAGTTCGGGCTGCATCAGGGAAAATCGACAATCGGCGATCGCAAGATCAGGATCGTCTAAATGTTTCGCTAGCCAATCGGGTTTGATAACCACTTCAGTCATATTTCGATGTTCGATGCTTGAGTTTTTCAGATCCTACCTTTGGAAGGACGGCGATCGCAGGGAATTGCAAGAGAATAAAAAGGAATCGAATTAAACAAATTGAAATTTAGGGAAACTTTATGAATTTTTTGCGTTTAGTCTTTGCGGTTGTGCTGCCGCCTGTTGCAGTTTTTATGACTTCTGGTGTTAGTTCTGCTTTATTCGTGAGTATTTTATTGACGTTAGTGGGCTGGGTTCCTGGAATTATTCACGCCGTTTGGTACATTCAAAAGACCGATGAGCGTCGCGGCGCGTATTAGTTGAGTTGGGTCAAAAGAAAACCGCTCGATCGCATAACGATCGAGCGGTTTTTGCAAATGCGATTTGAATCCTAGTTGTTGGGAGTTTTG
>DATJEM010000044.1:0-2539 GCA_035496615.1 Leptolyngbya sp. | reverse complement strand
CCGACTAGCGCACCGACTGTGATCCATTTTTCAACCGCCTGATTCATGCCCCAACTCCGCAAACCACTGAGTAGTGAACTTCAATAATTAGAGGCGTTTAACTAAGCCGATTATAACCCGTTCTCCCGAAAAATCAAGAGTTTTGACCCGTTGTCAACCGTGAAGATCAGCATTTTTTGCTGTAAATCCACGGAATTTTCGCAAAACCTGATTGTCTCAAGCTGCTAAACGCAATTTGAGATAAGGTAAAGACTTTAACGGCTAGAAGATTCAGCCAGTGAAAGTTCTACGCGATCGTGACGCTGGGCTTTCTATCTTCATCCTTTGACGCATTTAGGGACAATATGATTCTCAAACGGTTTCTCCGATTCGTTTTTCCGCTGACGTTGGTGATCGCGGTCTTCATCTTCGGTACAACTACGCATATCACTCCGCAAGCAGGAAGTGCCTCTGCCGCCTCAACTAGCAAAACTCAACTGCAATGGTATGGACAATCGGCATTCAAGCTAACCACACCCTCCGGCAAAGTCTTACTGATTGATCCATGGATTACCAATCCGGTCAATCCCAACGGTAAAGCCGAGCTAGCAGCGCTCGATCGAGCCGATTTAGTGCTGATCACACACGGGCATTTTGATCACGTTGGGGATGCGATCGCGATTGCAAAAAAAACCAAAGCTCCGCTTGTCAGTACCGCAGATTTAGGGCAAGCCTTAGTCAACGTCGGCTATCCAAAAGATTTAGTGAGCAATGAGACTCAAGGAAATTTTGGGGGTGAACTCACACTACTCAACAATGAGATCAAAGTTGCCTTCATTCCAGCGGTTCATAGTTCTGCGATCGCCGCTGATGGCAGTGCAGCAGAGTACGCCGGAAATCCAGGCGGTTTTTTGATCACGGTGCAAAACGGTCCCGTGATTTATCACACAGGCGATACTGATGTCTTTGTCGATATGGCATTGATCCCAGAAATTCGCAAAGTGACGCTAATGTTGGCTTGTATTGGCGACCATTTCACGATGGGACCAAAACGGGCGGCAACAGCGGTCAGCTTTGTCAAACCTGATACGGTGATCCCGATGCACTTCGGCACATTTCCTGCCCTAACTGGAACCCCTGCGGCATTTCAAGCAGAACTCGATCGGCAAAACGTTAAAAGCAAGCTTCAAGTGTTAAAAGTTGGTCAAACGATTCAACTTTAGCAGGATGATAAATCCTTAGAGACGCTTTACTTAACTTAATTACAGTGCGTATCGTATACTACGCAAAGTATTCGCAAGGAGAAACGGCGTGATGTCGGAGGTGGCAACAAAGCCCCTGACGATTCCAAAAGAGTTGCTGGGAGCGCCTGGCGACTTTAACCCAACGTTGCTGATTTTTCTGCTGTCGATCGCGATCGCGCTAATCACAACGCTGGGCTACTGGTGCTGGGGATGGGTCGATTGGGTGTGTTTTTGCTTGAATGTGGTGGCGTTGCACCTCGTTGGTACAGTGATTCATGATGCTTGTCACGGAGTGGCTCACCGCAATAAGGTGATGAATGCAGTGCTAGGACATGGAAGCGCTTTTTTGCTCTGCTTTTCCTATCCGGTGTTCACGCGAGTGCATATCCAACACCACGGCAATGTGAATGATCCTGAAAACGATCCCGATCATCTCGTGTCAACGCTGGGGCCGCTGTGGATTATCAATGCGCGATTTATGTATCACGAGTTCTTCTTCTTTCAGCGCAAACTGTGGCGTAAGAATGAGCTTTTCGAGTGGTTTTTGGCGCGATTATCGTTTGCTGCCGTCATCGATGTGGCTTACCAATATGATTTCTTGGGCTATGTGTTCAATTTCTGGTTTGTGCCGTTAGCGATCGTCGGATTAGTACTTGGACTGTTTTTCGACTACCTGCCGCACCGTCCCTTTAAGGAACGCGATCGCTGGAAAAATGCCAGAGTTTATCCCAGTCGAATTCTCAACTGGCTAATTTTGGGGCAGAACTATCATTTAGTCCATCATCTTTGGCCCGCTGTGCCCTGGTACAAGTATGAAGCCGCTTATGTCGCCGCAAAACCGATTTTAGATGAGAAAGGATCGCCCCAATCGCTCGGACTGTTAAAAGAAGATTTCCTCGGTTTTATCTACGATATTTTTCTCGGCATCCGGATTCATCCCAAACCGAAAGCGCTCGAAGAAATTCCCAAAAGCACGATCGCGAAATAACTTGAAGCCCCCAACTTTCTCTCAAATTTCTGTAGAGAGAGTTGGGGGTTCTAAATATCTGCCTGGATGAAGAGGATCATTCGTCGATCGCTGCGCCACAATCACAGTTAGATAAATTTGTTATTGATGAATTTGAGGAAATAAAAATGGGATATGTTCTAACGACTTTAATTACTGCACTGAGCTTACTTGTCGTCGATATTGTGCTGCCGGGTGTGAACATTGAGAGCTTCGCAGTGGCGATTATCGCAGGGCTGGTGATCGGCTTGGTGAATACGTTTGTGAAGCCGATCGTTTCGCTGTTGACTTTACCGATTAACTTAGTCAC
>DATJEM010000043.1:0-6928 GCA_035496615.1 Leptolyngbya sp. | reverse complement strand
CGACGGCGGGAAGTTTGATTTTAGGCTGGCTTGGAGAAGGTGCAACGGTACATTGGATCGAACCGTGGATTAGTTTGCTGCCGATCGGACGGGTTTCCGCCATGATTACATCGCATACGATTGCAACTGCGATCGCGTTTCTAATTGTGACGTATGTTGAGATCGTATTAGGCGAACTCGTTCCAAAAGTCCTTGCGGCGAATGCACCTGAGAAAACGGCAATGGCGTTGATTCGTCCGCTGGAAATTTGTTCTTATTTGTTCTTTCCGGCATTGGTGGTGTTGAATGCCACCGTGCAGTTGTTGACCGGATGGATTACAGAGCGCGATCGCATTCCCAAAGATGAATTCATTCGCAAAGATGACTACACGGTGTTGGTGGCGGGCACGATCGATCTCACAACGATCAACGAACAATTAGATTTAAATTTGCCCGCAAGTGATGCTTATCGAACGGCAGCAGGCTTTATGATTCACCATATGAGTCGAGTGCCGTCTACGGGCGATCGATTGCAGTGGGGCGAGTTTGAGTTTGAAGCGGTGCGAGTGGTCGAAAACCAAATTGAATCACTCTTGATCCGACAGGTAACGCGCCCCCTGGTTGAAAGTACGTCCGAAAAGACTCTTACATCAAGCGTTTAGAATTTGATCGTCCAGTGAGAAATCGAGGTCAGATCGATCGCGCTGGGTTTTCAAATAATCATTCTCATAAGCGTCTTTTAGCCCAGAAACAAGATCAAATTCGGGTGTCCAATTCAGTTCGGCTTTCGCTTTGTGGATGTCAGTAAAAAAGTGCTGAGTCCGCATCGGGAAAGCTTTCTTTTTGCCAAAGTCAAATTTCTTTGGATCGTAATGCACAAGTTCTAGCCTACTTGGATCTTTGCCGATCGCTTCAGCACAAGCGCGAGCGAGTCCATCAAAGGTAACGGCTCGATCACCGGAAACATTATAAATCTGCCCGATCGCCGTCGAATTTCCCAACACTTTCGCCATGGCTGCCGCGAGGTCTTTGACGTGCCCAAACTGGGTAAAGTGCTGCCCATGTCCGGGAATCGGAACGGGACGATCGCGGACGATGCGATCGAAAAACCAAGCTTCCAAATCGTTGTAGTTCTGCGCGCCGTAGATGTAAGTTGGACGAATGGAGGTGAACAGAATGCCAGCGTTAGCAAGATAGGCTTCGGTGTCGTGCTTGCCTTTATGACGGCTTTTCGGATCAACGGCATCGCCTTCAACGTGCGGCATTTGATCGGATTTGAGATAGACTCCAGCGGAACTCATGTAGACGAAGTGCTGAACTCGGTCTTTGAAGCGTTCGGCTAGAGGTTGAGTGTCAGTCAGTTCGCGCCCGTTGTTGTCGAAGATTGCATCAAAATCGCGATCGGCTAACTGCTGTAAATCTTTCGAGTTGGTTCGATCGCCGTGGATTTGCTGAATTCCTTGCACTGGAGCAGGTTTGTTTCCCCGATTAAACAATGTGACTTCGTGCCCTTGAGAGACCAGAAGTTGAGTGAGGTAGACTCCGATGAATCGGGTTCCGCCCATGATGAGAATTCGCATACGATCGCTCTTTAGCCACAACTTTCAATCTTAGAGCGATCGTATGGCACTTTTACATTCAAGTTTCGTACATTCAAGTTTTGGCGACGGGCACGAACTTACTTTAGCGCTTGCAGATTTGCCTATTGACCCGCACTAGAAATTGCAGATTTGAGCTTGAGCTTCACATCTGTACCTTTTTTCAAGACCACTTCTCCACCAGGACTCGATAAAACATAAGCTGCCGCTGCTGTGCCGCCTGCCATCCCCCCGTGCTTAAAGTTTGCTTTATTCCCCAGAAAATGTCCCGCAGTGGCTCCAACTAAAATAATCCCCGCATTCTGCAAAAACTTCCCCTTCGTTTTGCTTTCAACTTGAGTATTCACCAGCGTGGCATCGATCGGATAGAGGTCTCCATTGTTGAGCTTGATGCTATCAAACACCATCGCCAACTTCGCTTTCTTTCCACGTTCAGCTTTGACTACCTGTTCAAGATGTCCTTGAACCTGAGCGTTTTTGAGAACAGGATTTTTGCCGACTGAGCCATTCTTCACCTGCAATGTAAATTGGTCTTGATCGCGGTCTTTGCCAGTCGAAATCTCTTGCTCAAGATCGGTGTCAAAGGTTGTTCCCGCTGGAACATTCGCGCGCAGGGTCATAGCTGGGCTTGATGCGGTACCAGGAACAGAGGAAACCTGCTCTGGGGCTTTGTTGCAGGCAGCGGTACTCCCGACTAATACAGCACTCAATAGGAAAAAAATCGGTTTCTTCATCATCGGTCTAGACTATCAAGATGGGAAACCGTAAATCGTAAAACATTTTTACGCTCTTGACGCAAAATATAACAACAATTAATCGTTTGGTCTGCTGAAATTCAGGCAGGCTGAGTCAGCCATTGCAGTCGTATCTTTCGATAGACCCCTTGACTGACTTTGTTCAAATGCACTCCGGGCATTGTTTGAAACTGGAGACAGCGGCAATTGAATAGAACACAGAAGAAAACCGGGGATGGAAGACTAAATCACAGTCCCGGCTCTGTATTTTTTACGCCTCGACATCGCTGTGGGCAAAGCGATTGTAGAGAAAATCTAGCGCTTCGTTGCGCAAATCGTAGTAAAGCGGATCTTCCATCACTTGAGCGCGATCGCGCGGACGCGCAAACGGAATCGTGAGAATTTCCCCGATCGTGGCTTCAGGTCCGTTGGTCATCATCACTAAGCGATCGGCAAGGAACAAGGCTTCATCAATATCGTGCGTCACCATCAGCACGGTACAGCCGTGATCTAAGCAAATTCTCGCCAGTTCTTCCTGCAATTCCTCTTTGGTGATGGCATCTAGCGCTCCAAATGGCTCATCCAGTACCAGGACTTCAGGACGCAGCGACAACGCACGCGCGATCGCCACCCGCTGTCTCATGCCACCGGATAGCTGAGGCGGCTTTTTCTGTGCAGCTTCCGAAAGCCCTACCATTGCCAAGTGTTCGTTGACGATCGCAGATTTGTCAGAATTCGACTTTTTCGGGAAAACCGAATCGATCGCAAGATAAACATTCTCGTATGCCGTCAACCAGGGTAACAGCGCGTAGTTTTGGAACACCATCATCCGTTCAGGACCCGGTTTCTCGATCAGTTTCCCTTTCAGTCTCACCTCTCCTTCAGTCGGAGTGACAAAGCCCGAAACCGTGTTCAGCATAGTCGATTTGCCGCAGCCAGAGTGACCGATCACACAGATAAACTCACCTTGTTTGACCTCCAATTGGATGTCTTTGATAATCGTTTGGGGGCCGTTGCGGGTGTTATAGACCTTGACCACATCTTTTAGAGTCAGAAACGGCTGAGACAGTGACGAAGGAGACGCAGAGAGAGTCGTCGATTGCGTGGTGTTCATTGTCATGGGGAGATTCATAGGAACATTAGGGGGAAGATTGCGGACAGGAGTGCTGTTGTCAAAGACATTTCAGGGGCATTGCAAGTCGATAGTCGATCGAATGCCCCACATCCAAATCAAGCCACGGCTCTCGTCGGCTGTAAAGCGATTTCTGCCATTGTGTAATCCCGTTTGATCGCCAAGCTGTTGAGATATGCGATCGGATCTTCAGCATCGAACGTCACACCATCAAACAGTTGGATTTTGTTGCGGGCATAGCTCAGTTCTGCCAGACCTAACTCTCTCGCAGCAGTGCTAAACACATCCACTCGACAAGTTTTCTCTAGCACTTCGACCCAGTTGCGCGGCAGGGGAACTTCGCCCCAGCGTGCCATCTGCGTCATGATCCAAAGATGCTCAGTCCGGCTCGGACGGTTTGCGCCAACACCAAAGAACAGATGGTGCGATGGATCGGACGCATCTAATCCAAGATGGATGTAGTCTAACTGAGTGCCGACGTATTCCTTACGCGCCAAAATCTGACGGATTTCGAGATTGTTCTCTGGCTCGGCACAATAGCGGCACGCTTCGAGGAGCGCTTTGACTAGAGCAATATGAGTGTTGGGATATTTCGCTGCCCACTCTTCCCGCACTCCCAAGACTTTACCGACGTGACCGCGCCAGATGTTGGTATCGGTTGCGATCGTCGTTCCCACTCCTTCACGTTCTGCTCTCAAATTCCACGGATCGCCGACGCAGAATCCATCGATCGTGCCTGCTTTCAAGTCCACTACCATTTGAGCCGGAGGAATCGTTTGCAGATGCACATCGTGATCCGGGTCGATGCCCGCTGAGGCTAACCAGTATCGCAATAACAGATTGTGCATTGATGCGGGGTGAACGACTCCGAAACGGTGCGGGTTTTCGGGAGAACGATCGACCATTGCTTTGAAAGTCTCTAAGGAATTGACTCCTTGAGATTGAAAGCGTCGATCGAGCGTGATGCCGTTGCCGTTGCGGGTCATTGTTAGCGAGCTGACCACGGTGGGATTATCGTTGCGACCATTGCCGCCCAGCGTGATCCAAAGCGGTAGTCCACCGGGCATTTGAGCCGCGTCTAGATAACCAACGGTCATGCCATCGACAATCCCGCGCCAGCTTGTTTCGCGATCCAACGATACTTCGTCCAGTCCGTGCTTCTCAAAGAACCCTTTTTCTTTGGCAACTGCCAGCGGCGCACAAGCCGTTAGCGGCACAAAGCCGATTTCCAGATTGACTTTCTCTAAGCCATGTCGGGCAACGGTGGCAACTTTCTGCGATCGGATTTTCTTGACGCGCTTTTGCTGGTTCAAGAAGTAGATCAGTTCACTGCGCAAGCTGTAGTAGCTGGGGTGCTTCACGACTTCCATGCGGCGGCGGGGGCGCGGAATATCGACATCAAGAATGTTGCCAATCTTAGAACCCGGCCCGTTGGTCAGCATCACAATGCGATCGCTCAACAAGACCGCTTCATCGACATCGTGCGTCACCATCACGGCGGTGACTTCGTTTTCTTCGCAGATTTTGATCAACTGCTCTTGCAGGTTGCCTCTAGTCAACGCATCCAACGCGCCAAACGGTTCGTCGAGCAACAGGAGCTTGGGTTGAATCGCTAAACCGCGGGCGATCGAGACTCGCTGCTTCATCCCACCGGAAATCTCATGGGGATATTTATCCGCTGCGTGTGAGAGTCCTACCAGTTTGACGTATTTATCGATTAGGTCTGCTCGTTCTTGGGGGGACTTCTCCGACAGGACTTCATTTACTGCCATGCCAACGTTGTCGCGCACCGTCAGCCACGGTAAGAGCGAATAGTTTTGGAACACCACCATACGATCGGGTCCCGGTTGCTTAATCGTGAGTCCGTCTAGGCTGACAATTCCAGCGGTGGGATTGTCTAGACCTGCAATCATGTTGAGCAAGGTGGACTTGCCGCAACCAGAGTGACCAATCAGCGAGATGAATTCGCCTTTTTTGATCTGTAGATCGATGCCTTTAAGTGCCAGGTATTCTTGTCCACCTGGAAGGGGGAATGACTTTTCGACCTGCTCGACAGAAACATAACCGCTCATGAGTTCGCTCTCCTTCTAAATAATGACTGCTGCACAATTACTGCTTAACAATGAGCGACTGCACCCAACCGATCAGGCTATCGAGGAGCAAGCCAACCGCGCCGATATAAATTAGCGCCAGAATCACTTCACTGATGTAGTTGTTTTGGTACGCTTCCCAGATAAAAAAGCCAATGCCCACAATCCCGGACATGACGATTTCGGCGGCGATAATGGCTAACCATGCAAGACCGATCGAGATTCTCATTCCGGTGAAGATGTAAGGCAGTGCTGAGGGCAGCAAAATTTTGAAGAAGTAGGTTTTCCGCGAGATTTGCAGCACTTTTGCCACGTTGTTGTAGTCCTGGGGAATTTCGCGAACGCCAACAGCGGTGTTGATCAAGATGGGCCAAATCGCCGTAATGAAGATCACGAACAGAGCAGCAGGTTCGTTTTGCTGCAAGGCTGCAAGCGCGATCGGCACCCATGCCAACGGGGGAACGGTACGCAAGAACATGAACAGCGGATCAAGGGCTTTGGCGATAAACGGCTTTGTGCCGACGAGAATGCCGATCGCAACTCCGAAGATTACAGAGAAGGTGTAGCTAAATGCGACTCGCTGCAAACTCGCAAAGGTTTGCCAAAAAATGCCTTTGTCGATGCCGCCGCGATCGAAGAATGGATAAAGTACAAGTTCGCGAGTTTGCGGATCTGTCCACAAGCTCGACGGCGGGGGTAAAAGGGTGACTTTCGAGGCAGAAAGTGCTTCCCAAATTAGCAGAAAGATTAAAATCGCAGCCACGGGCGGCACGATATCTTTGACAATTTTCGACAAATTAATTCCACTGAATCCGGCTTTCCCTCTACCCAATGTTGCTGTCATGGTGATTCTCCTTGGTGTGAATGAATGGCTGGAAAATTTCGCCTGATTTAGACGTTCAAATTTCTAAACTTCTAGCGATTTTTACAGGTCTGAAACGGTGATTCAATTTAAACTTCGCCCCATCGAAAGCGATTTTCAAAACCGCATCATTGCAAATGAATGGGTGCTGTTGTAAGGCTTGAACTAGAAAAGAGATCGATCGCGCTTGTTCTCAAATGCGGCAGTCGCAGCATGAATTCTCTGCAAGAACTTGCGAGAGGGATGAAAGTCAGGGTGAGTCATCATTGAGTCTCCAAAGGATAGCAAAGCTGCCCCCTCAAGCGATCCACAGATCGTTGGGAGGTTTAAAAAGTAGGTGAGTCGTCGCTAAATTTAGTGATTCAGCCTTCAAATCAATCGAATTTGATCAATTTGAAATGGCTAAAATCAAATGAGTCTTACGATCGAATCAGCAAGCCGCTTACGTATTTTTACAAGAAGATAACTTTTTTGAAACGATTGATTCAGATCAATTGTTTCGATTCAACTGTTTCGATTCAATTTGATTCAAT
>DATJEM010000042.1:0-6416 GCA_035496615.1 Leptolyngbya sp. | reverse complement strand
ATCAATAGTTTGCCGTAGGCTAAAACTTGTCCCGATCCACTCGATACCGAAAATCGCATCGTTCCATTACTCGATTAACGCCTTTATCATTGTGACTCGGAATCACGTCGATTTTGCGGTCTTTCGCAAGCGTTCAAAGCTGAGGGCAGTCACCCCGATCGTCACCAGCAAAATTCCGACAATTTGCACCCAATCGAGTTTTGTCCGAATGATCAATGCCGCGAGAACTGCGGTGAGTACAGGACCACTCGAAGCGACGATCGATGCCTGCGCCGCTCCTAGATATCGCACCCCAAAGTTGTTTGACAGATATCCCACTAGCGTAAACGCACCTAACACGAATGCTCCACTGAGAAAGCCAACCCTAGCATCAGGCAGCAACGAAACACCAAGCTGAATCGGCAGAGATAAGCTCAAACTCGACAAAACGAGCACCGTGAGAAACTGAATCAAACTGACCGGAATCGGATGCGTTTTACGGAATCCAAGCTGCATCAGAATCAAGTACAGCGCGAACGCAATTCCTGATAGCACCGCCACGATTACGCCGCCGCCAATTTTTGCGGTTCCCAAACTCGGAATTGCCGTAAGAATCACACCGACTAAAATGATCGACATGACCGCAATGCGTAAGCGTGTGGGTCGATCGTGAAATAACCACCAAGCTAGCGGCACCGTGAGCAGCGGATACATAAACAGAATCGTCACTGCGACACCGGGCCCAATTTGGGCGATCGCAATATAAATTAGCACTTGCGACAGAAATAGAAACGCCCCGCTCCCGATAATTTGCAACAGCGGACGACGATCGCGCCTCAAAATCAACTGCTGAAGATCTTGCCAAACGGGAGGATAAAGAAATCCAGCAATTCCGATCATCAAAGGAACAACGATCAGCATTCGTAGCCAGAGAATCAGCAGCGAATTGCCGATCGTCGGCTGAATGAATCCTCCGATCGAGAATAAACCAAATAAGGTCACCGGTTTTCCGATCGTGATTCGCACAATCACGTTATGAATCGAAAGCGCCAAAGTCGAAAGTAGAACCAACCAAAATCCTAGTTTTGCTTTCGAGACTTTCGGTTGACGCAGTTGGAAAGAGTGAGACTGCGATCGCAGGTCGGCGATTTCTTTTTGAAGCTGCGCTTTGGTAGCTTGAAGCTCTGCAATGTCCTGCAATTCCGCATTTCGGCTCAATGGAACAAGTGCTTGATTTTCGTTTGATTGGCTTGGTAGAGGAGCCTTACCCAGCGATTGTTCTCGATCCATCGGTCTTTACCCTTTGCGGTTAACAGTTGCAAACTTCAGGACTTAGTATTCCCCGTAAACAATTGATAAACGAATTAGAGATAAATCTAAGTCATTCACGCAGAAGAAGCGCGACAATGGAGCAGACCTAAACTGGAAATTGACGTGACCTCATTAGAGACATTACCGATCGAGAACCTTCCGCCCTGGCGACAAGGCGAACTGGTGGAAGTTCTGATTACGGATTTGAGCGATCGCGGCGATGGGGTAGGGCGGGCAGGATCGCGCGTGGTCTTTGTGCCGGATACCGTCACGGGCGATCGAGCTGTGGTGCGGTTGATGCACGTAAAACCGAAGTTTGCCCACGCCAAACTGCATGAACTGCTAGAAGCTTCGCCACATCGCATTCGTCCGGGTTGCATTGTGGCGGACAAGTGCGGCGGGTGTCAGTGGCAGCACGTTGATTATGACTATCAGCGCGAGGCGAAACGGGATCAGGTTGTACAGGCATTGCGGCGAATTGGGGGGTTTAGCGATGTGCCGATCGCAGCAGTTCTCAACGTTAGTGAACCGCTGCACTATCGCAACAAAGCAACGTATCCGTTAGCCATGTCGCAACACCGACAAGTGCAGGCGGGATACTATCAAAAAGGAACGCATCAAATCGTGAATCTGAATCAATGCCCGATTCAGGACGATCGCTTAAATCCATTTTTAGCCGAGATCAAACAGGACATTCAGCGGCAAAGCTGGAGGGTCTACGATGAAAAGTATCATCGGGGGCAGGTGCGACATTTATCCCTCCGAGTCGGACAGCGCACAGGCGAGGTTCTACTGACCTTGGTTACGGTTGATCCGGAGCTACCGAATCTTGAATCTCAGGCGCAGGAGTGGTTACAGCGCTATCCAAATTTAGTTGGGGTTTCGATTAATATTCAGCCCGATCGCACCAATGCCATCTTCGGCGCAGAAACTTACTGTATTGCAGGGCAGCCATTTTTGAGTGAACGCTTTGCGGGCTTGACCTTTCATATTCGCCCAGATACCTTTTTCCAAGTGCATACCGAACAAACAGAAGCTTTGTTGGCAAGCATTTTGGAACAATTGAACTTACAAGGTAATGAAGTCTTGGTGGATGCTTATTGTGGAATTGGGACGCTAACTTTGCCGATCGCCAAACGGGTAAAAACCGCGATCGGGCTAGAGATTCAACCTGAAGCGATCGAACAGGCGCAGCAAAATGCGACGTTAAATGGCATTGATAACGTTACTTTTGAAGTGGGAGCGGTGGAAGAAAGTCTGCGATCGCTCACCGTTGAACCCGATTTGGTCTTGCTCGATCCGCCGCGTAAAGGCTGTGATGCGACTGTTTTAGAAACACTTCGACAACAGAAACCAAAACAAATCGTTTACGTCAGTTGCAATGCTGCAACATTGGCAAGAGACTTAAAATTGCTGTGTGCTGACAATGCTTATCAACTGGTGCGAGTACAGCCAGCGGATTTTTTCCCGCAGACCGCTCATGTTGAATGTGCAGCTTTTCTAAACCGGGTGGAGGCGTAAATGCAGTTCAAGGATTTGGTCGAGAAGTTAGGCAAACTGGTCAGCAGCAGCAGTCAAACGCCGGATTTAGACATTTCTGGTGTCAGCGCGATCGCAGATGCAGTTTCAAACACTCTGACTTATGCCGAAAGCACAAAATATATTTCTGAGCTTCAAGCCACGCAAGCCAGTGCGGTCATTTTGCCTGCAAATGAAGCATTAACGACGATCGCCACCGATCGTGGTTTAGCTTGGATTGTGACATCTCAGCCGCGTCTAGCATTTGCTCAAGCGATCGCGCTGTTTTACCAACCGTTCAAACCCGCGCCCGTGATTCATCCTACAGCGGTGATCGATCCTGCCGCTCAGATTGGCGAAAATGTGGCGATCGGCGCTCACGTTGTAATTGAATCCGGGGTGAAGATTGGCAATCACGTTTGTATTCATCCCAACGTGGTGATTTATCCTGATGCCAGCATTGGCGATCGCACGATCATTCATGCAAACAGTACGATTCATGAACGCACCCAAATCAGTGCAGACTGCGTGATTCATGCGGGTGCGGTGATTGGTTCTGAAGGGTTTGGGTTTGTCCCGACTCGCGAAGGTTGGTTCAAAATGGAACAATCTGGTTACACCGTGCTGGAAGCAGGAGTTGAAGTCGGATGTAATTCCACCATCGATCGTCCCGCAGTCGGTGAAACTCGCATCGGGCGCAACACCAAAATTGATAATTTGGTGCAAATCGGGCATGGCGTAAAAGTGGGGCAAGCCTGTGCGTTTGCGGCTCAGGTCGGCATCGCAGGCGGCTCAACGATCGGCAATCGAGTCATCTTGGCGGGTCAGGTAGGAGTCGGCAACGAATCAAAAATCGGCGATGGTTCGATCGCAACTGCAAAAGCCGGAATTCATGCCAGTGTCCCTGCTGGAAAAACAATGTCAGGCTATCCCGCTGTTGAGCATAAAGCGTTCCTGCGATCGGCGGTGCTGTATAGTCGATTGGCTGAACTGTACCAGGCAATGAAACAGGTTCAGAAACGCCTAGATGAACGCTCAAGCTAATACATCTCGCAATGCTGCCAGCCGATCTCGCACAATCCGGTAGTAGATCCAGGTTCCGCGCCGTTCTTTCTCTAATAAACCCGCTTCGTACATCACTTTAAGGTGATGACTAACGGTAGGTTGTGCCAGTCCTAACGGTTCGACCAACTCGCAAGCACAAACTTCCTGATTCGGCTGGGCTGCAATTAAGTTTAGTAGCTGCAATCGTGTAGGTTCGCCTAGCACTCGAAAGATCGCCGCTAGCTGCGTCGCTTCGTCGGGTGTAAGCTTGCTTTTGAATAAAGACGGGCAGCAAGAAATGGGGAGTTTTGTCGATCGCTTCATAGCTTTTATATTGACAGATATCAATATCTTCTGCCAATATATCGATACTTATCAATATCGATTAATCTCAATTCAAGAGAACACAAATGATATTTCGCATCCGATCTGTGTTGGTCACTTGCATGAAGCAGCAAAAACGCCAGCGGCTGACTGCCGATTCAAGGGCGCTTTGTGCAGAATTTATCGGCACGTTTGCGCTAGTGTTTGCGGGAACGGGGGCGATAATTGTTGATCACACCAGCCAGGGTGCAATTACTCATTTGGGCATTAGCTTTGTATTCGGCGCGATCGTCACTGCAATGATTTACAGTCTAGGTCACATCAGCGGCGCACATTTTAATCCTGCGGTGACGCTGGCATTCTGGAGCAGTGGATTCTTTCAGCGCGAGCGCGTGTTACCTTACATTGCTTCCCAGGTTTTGGGTGCGGTGGCAGCATCATGGCTCTTATTTCTCTCATTCGGTCAGGTCAAGAATTTGGGGGCAACGCTTCCGCTGCATGGCAACTGGCAACAGTCTTTTATCTTAGAAACGGTGCTGACGTTTATTTTGATGTTGGTGATTCTGGGATCGGGATTGGATCGACGTGCCCCGATCGGGTTTGCTGGAATCGCGATCGGGCTAACCGTCGGTTTAGAAGCAGCTTGTATGGGATCAATCACCGGAGCGAGTATGAATCCGGCTCGATCGTTTGCGCCTGCTCTCGTCAGTTGGAACTGGCAACATCATTGGTTGTACTGGATTGCACCAATTTTGGGGGCGCAAGTTGCGGTCTGGATTTATCGATATCTTTCCAATGAGTTCCATGATTTGAATGAGGAAGCAAAGCTATGAAACGAGTGATGTTTGTCTGTAAAAAAAATTCTCGTCGATCGCAGATGGCAGAGGGATTTGCAAAGGCTTTAGGCAAGGATAAATTTACGGTCACTAGCTCAGGATTAGAAGCCAGTCAAATTGATCTGATCGTCGTTCAAGTGATGTCAGAAGTTGGCATCGATGTTAGCAATCAAAGCTCAAAACCGTTAAGTGATTTTCAACCTAGAGATTATGACATCGTAATTTCTCTGTGTGGTTGCGGTGTTGATTTGCCGCAAGAATGGAGATCGAGAGGGGTGTTTGAAGATTGGCAGCTAGATGATCCGGAGGGTCAATCGATCGACACCTTCCGCCGAGTCCGAGACGAGGTTCACGATCGAGTGACAAAGCTATCAAAAGAATAGGTAGCAAGTTCATCAGGATCAATCAAACAACACCTTTCTGAGCTTGCTACCTTTGCTGCGATTCAAACTGGATTAGGTCAAGCTGATAGCACTCACCGTTAAACTTCCCGGTTTTGATAAATCGCCGTAGAGTTTCACGCTGCGATCGTTTGCCGCGAGATGCCGCACGATTTTGTAAATGGATTCCACCTCATTCGAGACACCTGCATTGATTGCCAAAGTTTGCAGCGGAATCGGCGTTTTTTCTTGTTGCAAGACTTCGACCACTTTGCGCTGAAGGTCGAGAATTGCAGCGGCGGCTTTTTTGCCTGCTTCTACCCCAGGTTGGTGATAAGCGTTGACGTTAATCAAGAAACCATATAAACCAACCGCCCGATCGTATAACGCAATCAACGCACCGACAGATCTCGCGGTTACTTCTGGAATCGTCACGGTGATTGAATCGCGATCGTTTTCGTACAATGCTTTGCGCGTGCCTTGAAGCAATCCCGAAAGATAATCACCGGAAGTCACACCCGGTTCAACTTCGATCGAAGCTTGATTACGATCGTGCAGCACTTCAATAAATGTCATGAAAAAATTCGGTACACCTTCGCGCAACTGTTGCACGTAAGCGTGTTGATCAGTACTGCCTTTGTTGCCATACACCGCAATTCCTTGATGCACGGTATTACCATCTAGATCCTTTTCTTTGCCTAACGATTCCATCACCAACTGTTGCAGATAGCGACTGAACAACAACAAACTATCTTTGTAAGGCAGCACAACCATATCTTTCTGCCCTTTGCCATTTCCGGCAAAGTACCAACTCAGCGCGAGAAGCGCCGCAGGATTGTCTTTGAGCTTAGGAACGCGGGTGGCACTGTCCATTTCTTTTGCGCCATCCAGCATTGCCTGAATATCAATCCCTTGAAGTGCCGCAGGAACTAACCCAACGGCTGAAAGCTCTGAAGTTCGCCCACCGACCCAATCGTGCATCGGAAAAGTAGTGAGCCAGCCCTGCGATTTGGCTAAACGATCG
>DATJEM010000041.1:0-13936 GCA_035496615.1 Leptolyngbya sp. | reverse complement strand
GACAAACGAGCTAGATCCTTAGCAGTTTCTCCATGACTTGACTGAGCGAAGCTCAATTCGCAGTTGTGCTACTAAGCGCTACCGAGGGGCAATGGGTTTGAAGGAAGGTAATCTTTAGGTATGTCAAATCTCCTTGATTAGGCGTGTCCATTTTGTAGCTCAGGAGACAAAACTGGGCTTCCTCCCATTGATTTCTTTCTTAGTTTTGCATTGAATAAAATCTATACCTGAAATTGATATCTAGCCGCTGAATCGAATCAATTTGCGATCGTGCCTCATTTGTAATATAGTACTTCTGTATTAACTCGTCTCCTTGAGTGACTTGCCTCGTTTCTCGCACTTGGGTGCCTGAACAGGGGCATTTTTTTTGGTTTCAAGCCGAATCAACTAGGTTAAAGTAAAAGAATGAGCGAGAAAAGTGAAGGCATCAAAATTGTTAGCGACAATCGCCAAGCGCGGTTCCAGTATGAGATCTTAGAAACTCATGAGGCAGGGATCGAGCTTGCGGGGACGGAAGTGAAGTCGATTCGTGAGGGTCGAGTAAACCTGCGCGACGGATTTGCGTTGGTTCGCAATGGTGAAGTTTTTT
This sequence comes from Leptolyngbya sp., assembly GCA_035496615.1. GTDB lineage: Bacteria > Cyanobacteriota > Cyanobacteriia > Leptolyngbyales > Leptolyngbyaceae > Leptolyngbya. The sequence continues at coordinate 13,347 of DATJEM010000041.1, read as the reverse complement.
TGCATAACGTTCACGTCTCACCCCACAAAACAGCCAGTCAAGTTTTTAATCATGACCCAATTCGTACTCGTAAGCTGTTGCTGAAACGAGACGAGATTCGGAAACTCGTCGGAAAAGTTGATCAGCAAGGTTTAACGCTGGTGCCGCTGAAAATGTATTTTAAGCGGGGCTGGGTGAAAGTAGATTTGGCGTTGGTGCGCGGTAAGAAGCTGTACGACAAGCGAGAAGATTCCAAACGTCGCGACGATCAGCGCGATATGCAGCGAGCGATGAAGAATCGGTAAGTCCCAGGTTTAATGTTCTGAATACGGAAAAAACGGATCGGGAATAATAGCGGTACTACTGTTGTGTGCATTTATGCTATCGTCCCCTGAACCCAGATCTGCGATCTCCGCGATCGCAGAATCAGTCTCGACTTGGCTAGAGCGCGGCGACGAACTGTTTCAACTCCAGCGCTATCGAGAAGCGATCGCGGCTTACGACAAAGCGATCGAGGTTGAATCGAACTATACGGCTTGGTTCAAGCGGGGGATCGCGTGCGAGAATTTGCAGCGGTTTGAAGACGCGATCGCGTGCTACGACCAAGTCATCGAACTTCAGCCCGATGATTATTTGGCTTGGTTCAAACGAGGGGCAGTGTTAGAAAGCCTGCATCAGCCAAAAAGGGCGTTGGTTTGCTATCAGCGTGTGATCGAACTTCAGCCTGAGAATTATTGGGCATGGCATGACACCGGCAAAGTGTTTGAAACGATGCGGCGCTACGATGAGGCAGTTGAGGCATACGATCGTGCCGTTCAACTTAAGCCAAGTTTTCAGCTTGCGGTTGAAAGTCGGCGGCGGATTCTGTCTCAACTTCAGCAGGTCGATTCGCTGTATGACTTGCCGCCCGATGATTCGGCGGATTGTGCGGCGCTTTTGCAAGGCTCGGATGAAGCTTTGTCTTGGTTGATGCAAGGGTTAGCGTTGGAAGGTCAAGCGCAATTTGAGGCAGCGCTGAATGCTTACGATCGAGCGATCGAACTGCAACCGAATGATCATCTAGCTTGGTTCAAACGCGGAACGGTTCTCCAAAATTTGCAGCGGTTTGAAGACGCGATCGAGTGCTACGACAAGGTGATCGAAACGCAGCCGGAAAATTATTGGGGTTGGCACGATCGCGGCAAGGCGTTAGAAGCGATCGAGCAGTATGAAGAGGCATTGCTTTCGTACATTCGGGCGATTCAACTGCGATCAGATTGGAAAGCCGCGATCGATGGACGACAGCGAGTTTTGGCACAGTTAAATTCTGGAGTTCAATTTCAAAAGCAACCGCCGCCATCGCGGTATTACACCGCTTGGTTTCAGAAAGGTCAACCGCTAGAGAAATTGCAGCACCGGGCAGAAGCAGCGGTTGAATTCAATCAAGCGATCAAGCTCAATCCGAATGACGCAGCAGTCTTACACTGGCGGGGCAATGTGCTGTATACCTTAGCGCGATACGAAGCCGCGATCGCGGCTTACGATCAGGCGATTCAGCTTCAGCCAGAGAATGCAGATTTGTGGTGCTGCTCTGCGAGTTCGTTGATTAAACTGCGACGCTTTCTCGAAGCGATCGCCTGCTTTGACAAAGCGATTCAACTTCAGCCGAAACATTATGGCGCATGGTACTGGCGCGGTCGAGTGATGGCAGAACTCAAGCGCTACCGAGATGCTGTCTACTCCTACGATCAAGCGCTGAAGTATCGCCCAAATTTTCAGCCCGCCCTTCGCGATCGTGCCAAAATTCGGCAGGATCATCCATCTTGAACCTCAGTTTTTGCAGGAGTTCTGCCCCTTGGGGCGATCGATCTTGAGTACAAAACAACTCGATCGGGGAGGAGAACGATAGAATCATTAAGGACTATTTCTTCGCTCCCAGAATGCCAAAGCGTGTTAGCAAATCTAAAAGCTCCGATTCCCCGGTATTAAGCCCTGATTTAGGAGCCGAGCTTGAATCAAATGGATCGAAAAAGACTGCGAAAAAAACCGTTTCGCTCAATTCAATTCGGATTCGAGGCGCACGCCAGCACAATTTGAAAGATGTCGATCTTGAACTGCCCCGCGATCGCTTGATTGTATTTACTGGAGTTTCAGGATCGGGAAAATCTTCTCTTGCATTCGACACGATTTTTGCAGAGGGACAGCGGCGGTATGTTGAATCGTTGAGTGCTTATGCTCGGCAGTTCTTGGGACAGGTTGATAAACCTGATGTCGATGCGATCGAAGGCTTGAGTCCAGCTATTTCGATCGATCAAAAATCGACTTCACACAACCCGCGCTCGACCGTCGGCACTGTGACCGAAATCTACGACTATATGCGGTTGCTTTATGGTCGGGCGGGAACGCCTCATTGTCCGATTTGCGATCGTTCCATTGCGCCTCAAACGATCGATCAAATGGTTGACCGAGTGATGGAATTGCCCGATCGAACTCGGTTCCAAATTCTCGCTCCCGTCGTGCGTGGGAAAAAAGGAACGCATCGCAAGCTGATCTCAGGACTTGCAGCAGAAGGGTTTGTGCGGGTTCGGATCGATGGGGAAGTGCGCGAATTGAGCGACTCGATCGAGCTAGACAAAAATCACTTGCACACGGTTGAAATTGTCGTCGATCGTTTAGTCAAAAAAGACGATTTTCAAGAACGTCTGACCGATTCATTGGGCACTTGTTTAAAGCGATCGGGTGGAATTGCCATCATCGATATCTTGCGGGAAGAGGATTCGGCAGATCAGCCTTCAGAACTCGTCTTCTCTGAAAATTTCGCGTGTCCAGAACACGGCGCGGTGATGGAGGAGCTTTCTCCTCGCTTGTTCTCGTTTAATTCTCCTTACGGTGCGTGTCCCAACTGTCACGGAATCGGCAGCCATCGGACGTTTTCGCCGGAATTGATCATTCCAAATCCGAATCTTCCGGTTTACGCTTCGATCGCGCCCTGGTCAGACAAAGATAATACTTACTACTTGTCACTGATTTGTAGTGTTGCCGAAGCTTACGGTTTTGACATTCAAACGCCGTGGAATCAACTGACTGAAGAACAACAGCAGGTGATGTTGTACGGCTCCAAAGATCCAATTTGGATCGAAGTTGATTCGCGATATCGAGAAAATAAAGGCTATCACCGTCGATATGAAGGCGCAATTCCGCTGCTCGATCGACAATATCAAGAAGCCAGTTCTGACCTGTACAAACAAAAGTTAGAGCAGTATTTGATCGATCAGGCTTGCGACGTTTGTGGCGGAAAACGATTAAAGCCCGAATCGCTCGCGGTGCGACTAGGACAGTTTCATATTCATGACTTTACAGGAGTCTCAATTCGGGAATGTTTGGATCGGGTTGAGGCGTTGAATCTCAGCGATCGACAAGCGCAAATCGGGGATTTGGTGCTGCGAGAAATTAAAGCGAGATTGCAGTTTCTCCTAGATGTGGGGCTGGATTATTTGACGCTCGATCGAACCGCAATGACGCTTTCGGGGGGTGAGGCACAGCGCATTCGACTCGCGACCCAAATCGGTGCGGGGCTAACAGGCGTTTTGTATGTCTTAGACGAACCCAGCATCGGATTGCATCAACGCGACAACTCTCGATTGCTCAACACGCTGCACAAACTACGCGATCTGGGAAACACATTGATCGTGGTTGAACACGATGAAGAGACCATTCGGGCAGCCGATTATTTAGTCGATATCGGACCTGGCGCAGGCGTTCACGGTGGGCGAATTGTGGCTCAGGGCGATTTGGATACCTTGCTTAATGCAGAAGAATCGCTTACAGGCGCGTATCTCTCCGGTCGGCAGGCGATTCAAACCCCCGCAGAACGACGCTCAGGCAACGGTCGATCGCTCTCTATCCGCAAAGCCAGCCGCAACAATCTGCAAAATATTGATGTGGATATTCCGCTGGGTCGATTAGTCTGCGTGACGGGCGTTTCCGGCTCTGGTAAATCGACGCTGATCAATGAGTTGGTTTATCCTGCGATTCAGCATCATTTCGGGCAAAAAGTGCCGCAACCCAAAGAAATGAAGCCTGTCAAGGGTCTCGACGCGCTCGACAAAGCGATCGTCATTGATCAATCCCCGATCGGGCGCACACCGAGATCAAATCCTGCCACGTACACGGGCGTTTTCGATGTCATTCGGGACGTATTTTCCGGCACGATCGAAGCTAAAGCCAGAGGGTACAAGCCCGGTCAATTCTCGTTTAACGTCAAGGGTGGACGCTGCGAAGCCTGTAGCGGGCAAGGCGTAAACGTGATCGAGATGAACTTCTTGCCCGATGTCTATGTGCAATGCGATGTATGCAAAGGGGCACGGTACAACCGCGAAACGCTGCAAGTAAAATTCAAAGGAAAATCGATCGCAGATGTTCTCGGCATGACCGTTGAAGAAGCGGCGGAATTCTTCACCAACATTCCCCAAGCTGCAAACCGTCTGCAAACGCTCGTCGATGTCGGACTTGGCTATATGCGGTTGGGTCAAACGGCTCCGACGCTCTCCGGTGGCGAAGCACAGCGGGTTAAACTAGCGACCGAACTGTCCCGCCGCGCTACTGGAAAAACGCTTTATCTGATTGACGAACCGACAACAGGATTATCATTCTACGATGTTCACAAACTGCTAGATGTGATTCAGCGATTGGTAGATAAAGGGAATTCAGTTTTAGTCATCGAACACAATTTAGATGTGATTCGATGCTCAGATTGGATCATCGATTTGGGTCCTGAAGGGGGCAATCGAGGCGGTGAAATCGTTGCGATCGGTACTCCGGAGGAAGTTATCAAAAACTCTCGTTCTTACACGGGTCACTATCTCAAACAAGTTCTAAAACAACATCCTGCAAGCTCATGATCGAAACTTGGAAGCACGATCGTATTCAAACGAACGGCATCAATCTTCATTACGTCACCCAGGGCGAAGGCGATTTGATCTTATTTCTGCATGGATTTCCTGAGTTTTGGTATTCTTGGCGGCACCAAATTCCAGAGTTTGCTAAAGATCATAAAGTCGTTGCGATCGATCTTCGAGGCTACAACGACAGCGATAAACCGACTGCAAAAGATGCCTACAAAATGTCTGATTTCGTCGCAGATGTCAAAGGTGTAGTTGAGGGATTGGGCTACGATCGCTGTACGTTAGTCGGACACGATTGGGGCGGCGCGATCGCGTGGAATTTCGCTGATGCTTATCCCAATTTACTTGATAGATTAATTATCCTAAATCTTCCTCATCCTGCGAAATTCGCTGAGGGACTCAGAACACCCCAACAGCTTCTCAAAAGTTGGTACATTTTCTTATTTCAAATTCCAGCTTTACCCGAATTTCTAATTCAGCTTGACGATTACAAAGCGTTAGAATCGGCGCTACTAGGAATGGCAGTGAAAAAAAGCGCATTCACCAAAGCAGATATTGATCAATATAAAGATGCGATCGCAAAACGAGGCGCTCTTACTTCAGCAATCAACTATTACCGAAACGCGCTGCAATCCGGCATCGTTGGAAAAAGTTGGGGTATTTTAGATGTGCCGACGCTGATGATTTGGGGAGAAGAAGATACAGCACTAGGCAAAGAATTGACCTATGGAACTGAGCAATATGTAAGAGATTTTCGGATTCGATATATTCCCAATTGCAGCCACTGGGTTCAACAAGAACAACCCGAATTAGTCAACCAATATATCCGCGATTTTATCGCATGAAAAAGCCGGATCTAAAGCGCTCTAGATCCGGCTTCATCATTTATTTGGAAACGACCAGTAGCGTTTCGCTTTCTTCTATTGGATTTTCCATTACTTCAAACACTTGTTCCATTCCAGTCAGCTCTAGCAGCATTTTGATCTGCTCGTTAATCGATCGTAGAAGCATCGGCTTGCCAAATTCGCGCGATCGCTTAAACGCGATGACCAATGCCATTAAGCCCGTGCTACTCATAAACTGAACGTTCGTGCAATCAACCAATATTACGGTTGCATCTGAGTGAATTGCACCTTCTGCTTGCTCATGAAACTGTGCGATCGTCGCATCATCTAATATTCCTGGAAACTGAATGGTTCTAGTTAATAATTCCATACCCCACGACCTGATTACTAAACGATAAAAGATAAGAAGCTCCCAGCTTGATCAACGCTAGGACAAAGTGAAATCGCTACAAAGATAATTAATTAAGCTCATAGCAATTTAGCGTTTGCTAAGTACTATTACCTCTATCTTAAGATGTAGCTAAAGGCAACCCTTTCAGACACCTACCTAGACGCGATCCTAGCCTCAACATTACGATAAGTAATGAAAAAACGTCGTATTGCCGAATACGATCGTGTAATCAATTGAAATAAATCCTCTTTTGCTTGGAGAGCCATTTTTTCAGATAGAATCTTTGTGCTGAATTGCGATCGGTTTAACTCATATTAAGTATTCCAAACTACAGCTTTTTCAAATCAAAGCATTCAGTTTAGATCTGCCGATAGTAAGGGTGATTCTTTGCGCCTATAGATAGACAGCAATCAACAAAGTAAGCAGTAGCATAAGAATTGTAAAGCGTTCAGAGTACTACTATGCAAACCCCTCCTACGACTACAACCAACTTACCTCTTTCTACTGCATACAATGGCAAAGATCGTAACGCTTTCTTATTTGGCTGGACACCCCAAGCTGAATTATGGAATGGGCGTTTTGCGATGATTGGTTTTCTTGCCTATCTGCTTTGGGATCTAGCCGGATATAGCGTTGTTCGCGACTTGCTTCACTTGGTCGGCTAGACTCACAAAAATAAGCGAATAGGACAGGCGCGGAGATTCATGCTTCGCGTCTATTTTCATTCTTGATTTAGAGAAAAAATTGCGCCTCTCAACACGAGATGCAATTCAGCGTCATTCTCAATAAATGTTGGTTTGCTACTCGATCGCTTTGTTCACATCAGTCGGAGTTTCAAACTGATCTGTTGGGCAACCTACTCAGCCGCGATCGAAGGGTCTCGTCTAAGTTTCTATCCTAATGGCGAAAACAAAAAACCCCGATCATTTTTGATCGGGGCTTCACAAAGCTGAGATTGAAACTAGAACGTGAAGGTCGTTCTAAGTGTGCCAATCACGACATCATCGTTAGCGCTGTTCTGACCAGGATTCACGACCCAAATCACACCCGGAGTGATGGAAATGTTGTCGTTCAACTGATACTTATAAAATCCTTCAAAGTGCAACGGAATGCTGTTGCCAATCCCAGCCGCGCGTTGACCCGCGCTCGGATTGCCCAAGTAGGGTTCAGCACCCGCCATGAAGCCTAGCAAGTTGCCCTTCTTACCAAAATCTGGGAAAGCAAGACCCGCACCATAGGTCCAAATTCTCTTGTTACCCTCTCCGTCGTTGACAAAATTTGCGTCAACGTAGGAGCCAAAAGCGTTCAACACGATCCCTCTGCTGAGCCTGAGAGCGGCTGATACACCGTAAGCGCTCACTTGAGAAGTCGCGTTTAGACCCGCTAAACCACCCCGATTGCCAAACAAGGTACCTGTGATAGGGACACCGCCGCCGCCATCAAAAATCGCACCTTGACGGTAAGCATTTACGTAAGTTAGACCGAGTTGCAAAGCATCGCTGGCATTAAAGGTAAGCTGCCCCAAAGCACTGTAGCCACCATTGAACAGACCACCTTTCTGACCAGGGTTATTTGCGCCCCCTGCGAAACCAGTGCCCGAGTTGTCTGCTAGATAGCCACCAGTGATTTGGAAAGACTTGCCGAGGTTAAAGGTCGCACCGATACCACTACCGCCACCAATGTTATAAATTGGGTTGCGTTGCGCGAATACGGACAGAGGTCCCGTTCCACCATCACCTGCATCAAGCGCTGGGCTAATGGTAGGCACATAGTCATAGTGCAAACCTGCGTAAGCTGGAACGTAAACTCGAAGATTATCGCCCACTGGGAAGTAGTAAGCAACCCAATCAATTGCTGCTGAGTTGCCGCCCGTGTTCCCGATGTTGAAGGTCTGAAGTCCTTCAGCACTTGTTCCAAACGATCCAGCAATCCCTGGGTTCGATAGCGTGAATCGGTTTGCATTTCCTGCTGCAATCCGGGTGACTAACAAGTCTTTTCCGGTAAAGCTGGTGTTGAGAGCCAAACGAACCCGATCTTGGAAGACGGTGTTATTTCCACCCGTTCCGCGCACACCGAATTCGTCCGTTAGCGCAAAAACTGCCTCTCCCGCAAGCTTTGTCGTAGTCGAGAACTGCTGTTTTTCTAGAGTAGAAGTCCGTGCTTCTAATGCGTCAACTCGACCCCGAATGGTTGCGAGTTCTGCTGCGAACTGCTCTTGCAGCTTTTGCAAGGTTGCCAAGTCTTCTTTCTTCACCAAGTCTGCGGTCGAAGCGGCGATCAGTTCGTTGACTCGATCGAGACAAGCATTCAAGCCTGCTGCAAATTCGTAACGAGTTAGAGCGCGGTTGCCACGATAGGTACGATCAGGATAGCCTGCGATACAGCCATAGCGTTCTACGAGCGATTGCAAGGCTTGGAATGCCCAGTCCGTGGGGCGGACATCCGAAAGCTGAGAAACCGAGGTGACTTGAGCGTTCGCCGCATTGGTTTGTCCTTCGCGGCTGTAGCGATTAATCTGATCCAAAGAATCAACGCTGGTTGCAGCCTGAGCAACTTTTACAGGCTCGGTTTGGGCAACTTTTACGGACTCATTGACGACTACAGATTTAGCAGGGCTGAATTCTGCCGCAATTTGGACTTGAGGCTTCACAGCTTCAGCGGTTTTCTCCGTGCTGAGTGCTTTCACATCAGCGAGTGATCTCACTTCTGCTAGAGGCGCGATCGCTTTCGACTGCGTTCCGATCTCTAAAGCAGGCAATCCAGCAACTTCGGTCTTCTGCGCCGCAAATGCGGATGAAGACACCATCAAGGCTGCTCCCAAAAGAGCAGGGCTGACGAACAAAGAGTTCAATAGAATCTTACGCATTGTGTTTAGTTCTCCTCACACCTTTTAATAGAACGACTTGTTGAGTGTTCTATAATCAAAACAGACGGGTCGTGGCAAGATCATCATAGACTTTACCCACTGCAACTTAGTTTACCTGCTAGTGCGGAAAACTGACATACTGAAAGTGTGCCAATTCTCAAACTGTCAGAACTCCATTACAGTCAAAGAACACTTCGACTCATTTAATAGAGTTCCCGCCCTCTTCCAGATTGCCGCACTCAAAATCTAGACTCTTCTACCCAAAGACATAGTTCGCTTGAGAGATCATCTGAATTTGAGTTTAAATCTAGCGTAGTTTAAAACTATCCGCCCCGATCATTGAAATAATTCAACGATCGGGGCGGTGTAGCGGGTCTTCAGATAGAAACCAGACTGCCGGAAGGAACTCCGAATTAGCCCAGTATTTTGAAGGATAGGTCCCAAAAAATTTCTAAGTTAACGGTTAGAGAACAGCCCCGGCACGCAGCCGATTGACTCTAAACTGACGACCCAATTGTTTACTACCATCTGACATGGGCATCACCTCCTAATTACCTAAGTGGATAAATTTCAAGGGTTTACAGATACAAGTTGTATTGCTTCCTCGCATCTGTAATCTAATGTAGCACACTCTTTCGAGAACGTGTCAAGCAATTAAAAAAGCTCCCACCGAGGAGGTAGGAGCTAGAGAATTAGAACAAAACTACTCCTTAGAGAGCATTACCGCGAGGCAATACTTCCTCAGGGAATACAAAGTGTTCGTGGGGCTGATCCTGAGAAGCCATCCAAGCACGGATGCCCTCGTTCAGCAGGATGTTCTTGGTGTAGAACGTCTCAAATTCCGGGTCTTCAGCCGCCCGAAGCTCTTGCGAGACGAAATCATACGCTCGCAGGTTCAACGCAATCCCAATGATGCCGATCGATGCCATCCACAATCCCGTCACCGGAACGAACAGCATGAAGAAGTGCAGCCACCGCTTGTTCGAGAAAGCAATCCCGAAGATCTGCGACCAGAAGCGGTTTGCCGTCACCATGGAGTACGTTTCCTCCGCTTGCGTCGGGTTGAAGGCGCGGAAGGTGCTCGAACCATCGCCATCCTCAAACAAGGTATTCTCGACCGTGGCACCGTGAATCGCACAGAGCAATGCCCCGCCCAGAATTCCCGCCACACCCATCATGTGGAACGGATTCAACGTGAAGTTGTGGAATCCTTGAATGAACAGAATGAACCGGAAGATGGCTGCCACTCCGAAGCTAGGAGCGAAGAACCACGAGGATTGCCCCAATGGGTACATCAAGAACACCGAGACGAAGACCGCGATCGGACCGGTGAAGGCAATCGCGTTGTACGGACGAATGCCGACGAGTCGAGCGATCTCAAGCTGACGCAGACAGAAGCCGATCAGTCCAAACGCACCGTGAAGCGCCACGAATGTCCAGAGTCCGCCCAACTGACACCAGCGGGTGAAGTCGCCTTGGGCTTCCGGTCCCCACAGCAACAGCAAGGAGTGTCCTAAGCTGTCAGCGGGGGTGGAAACGGCGACGGTCAAGAAGTTACAGCCTTCGAGGTACGAGGACGCGAGTCCGTGGGTGTACCAGGAAGAGACGAAGGTGGTGCCGGTCATCCAACCGCCGAGTGCGAGGAAGGCACAGGGGAATAACAGGATGCCAGACCAGCCGACGAAGACGAATCGGTCGCGTTTGAGCCAGTCGTCCAGCACATCAAAGATGCCGCGTGACGCTGGCGCACGTCCTACTGCGATGGTCATATAAAATCTCCAAAAATAAGTACGGATTCAAACGGAACTCTGCTGATTAAGATTATGAACAGAGTTTACTTTTCGTTACCTATGTCTTCGATTATAGAGATAGGTTCCTAGAAATTTCCAGTCTTTTCCTTAATAAATCTTGAAATTTCTGGATTTTTTCGGCGATCGAGCCGTTGAGAGAAAGGGATGGCAAGCCGTTTTCTCAGATATTTGCGATACTGGAACAGGCAATTTGTACGATCGAAATATGTATATTTTGGAATTGACGCTGAAAGGAAACCCCCTGAGCCTCTCGGTGCAGCGCAAATCGGCTGAAGATGCCGAAGCGACCTATCAAGAAGTTTTGGGGGCGATGAAGTCGGGGAATAATCCGCTGTTGGAATTGACCTGCGATCGGCAACCGGATAAAAAGGTAGCAGTGTTTGCAGATAGTTTAGCGGCAGTGCAGATTTATGAGAAATCGAGCGCGAATGCGTCAGGTAGACCCGCAGGATTCTCATTTGCAGCCGCTGAATAGATTGATATGACTTCAAATACGCCCATTTCAGCAGGGGAAACACTGCACAAAACTGCAATTCGAGCCACTGAGCTAAATTTTGGCTGGTCGGAAGACAAAATGATTTTGCAGGCTTGTGATTTGGAGGTGCCCAAAGGAGAATTCTGGATGCTGCTGGGCGCAAATGGGAGCGGAAAATCGACGCTGCTGAGGCTTTTAGCAGGGTTATTGCAACCGACTAGCGGAGATATTCAAATCTCGTCGCCAGTCGGTTTTGTATTTCAAAATCCAGATCACCAATTAGTCATGCCGACGGTTGGGGCAGATGTGGCGTTTGGTCTGGTGCAAGAAAGGTTGTCAATTCCCGATGTGCGATCGCGGGTGGAAGAGTCGCTCACCGCAGTCGGTTTGGGGGCGTTTCAGCGACGACCGATTTATGCGCTGAGTGGGGGACAAAAACAGCGAGTCGCGATCGCAGGAGCAATTGCTCGACATTGTGATGTGTTGCTGCTGGATGAACCGACGGCGCTGCTCGATCCGGATAGTCAGTTGGAGTTGGTGGCGCAAGTTCAAGCACTGGTCAGAAATCGAGGAATTACCGCGCTTTGGGTGACGCATCGATTGGAAGAATTGGAATATTGTGACGGAGCGTTTTTGCTAGAAGCGGGGAAAGTGGTCGATCGAGGAAATGTCGATCGCTTGAAACAGAAGTTGATGCAGACCGAAGAAGCTGAGGATTGAGCGTTGAAGGCGACCGTTTATAGTGTGCTTGTTGCAAGAACATAGTGGGTAATATTGAGACTGAAACGCCCCTAATCCTTGCAGACGGGTACTTTGTATGTCAGTAATTCCTCCGATATTCAGTGTTTGCACACTTGGTCATTCTTATTTTTGGGCAGCGTGGGATAGTCCAAAAGCCGCTAATGATTTTCTTGGAAAAGCTGAAAAGGTAATTGCATTGGATTGCCTCTTCTATTCAGAAGCACCGTCCCAAGACATCGCAGTTCAGAATGCTCGTAAGATTTTGGGTGCTTTTGCTAAACAAGCTAGCGATCAGTATGCGAAAGAAGTCGCAATGTCAGTCTATGGTGAGCTTTACAACGATTTCGCTCAAGCCAACACGACTCACAAACAATTTTCTGCGTCCTCTGAGCGGCTTGATCCTGCTTGTCAATTACAATCGCTGACTGGCTTAGACACGGTGAAATCGACTGTTCAGGAGTTGGTGAACATTGCAAAAGTATCGAAGCTGCGATCGCAGGCAGGATTAGGATCGCCTTCAATTACCAGACATTTAGTATTCACGGGCAATCCTGGAACAGGTAAGACTACAGTGGCGCGAATTCTTGGCGAAGTTTACAAAGATCTTGGCGTTCTCTCGAAAGGGCATTTCGTTGAAGTCGATCGAACCGATCTGGTTGCAGAATATTTGGGACAAACTGCCCCTAAAACCGCAAAAGTGATTGAATCTGCTTTGGGCGGTGTGCTTTTCATTGATGAAGCTTATTCTCTTGTGCCAGAGGGACGGAGTGATGTGTTTGGGCAAGAAGCAATCAATACGCTCTTAAAAATGATGGAAGATCATCGAGACGATCTGGTCGTGATTGTTGCAGGATATAAAAGCGATATGGTTCGTTTCATCAACTCTAATCCGGGATTAAAATCGAGATTCGCCAGATCGATTCAGTTTGAAGATTATTCTCCAACTGAGTTGGTTGAAATTTTCAAAACTAGCTGTGAGCAGCAGGGTTATTTGGTTTCAGATGAAACGCTGAAAAAAGTGAATCAATTGGTGAAAAAATTTCAGGAGCAGATTGGAGAATTGGGAAACGGCAGATTTGTCAGAAATATCTTCGATCGCTGTATTGCTAACCAATGCAATCGTTTAGCAACGGCAGAAAACCTCTCCAAAGAAGATCTGAAAATGTTTTTACCGCCTGATATCCCTTCTCAGGCACAGTTGGCAGCGTGTCTTGCCTGATATTCAACGCGAAGGTCAAACTAAAGCAGGTTCCGGTAAAGCACCTTGCATTCGATTGAGCCAATCGATTAAGTGGGTCAACTGTTGATCCGCACTGAGCAACCCTAAACCGCGAACGGTGACTTTTCCGGGCGTAA
>DATJEM010000040.1:0-2048 GCA_035496615.1 Leptolyngbya sp. | reverse complement strand
ACTGTCTCCTCTTCAGGTTTTGGGGCTTCTTGCGGGTGTGGTACTGGAATAGAATTAGAAGTCTGCGGTGCTGGAATAGGATTAGAAGCTGGGCGCGGCATCGATCGAGGTGACGGTTCGACAACTGGGTCAGCCCCTGGTCTAGCAGCGGCTGCGATCGCAGAAGGTAACAATCCCATCAGCGTTACTTCTAGCCAAAGACGCGGCTGTGTGGAGTGTCTTAGCTGTATTTCGCTTTCTTTGAGGCGTTGTTGTCCCGTCAGAATCGACTCGATCGAGAGCGCTTTTGCAAACTCGCAAAGCTGTGTCCAAGTTGGCGAAGTCAGGGCGACCAAATCTCCGCGATCGGGGGCAGTTTTCGCAATTAGTAAATCGCGGTAAAAACTTGCAAGATTCTGCAATACAATCAAGGGTTCTCGTCCGCGATCCATCAATCGACGAGTTGTATCGAGAACAGATTCGGGATGATTTTGGGCGATCGCTTCAATCAATGCCATCAAATCGCGCTCTGGAACTGCACCGACTAAATCCCAAACTCTTTCAACGGTGATATCGCCCGATAAGAGGCTGAGTTGATCGAGCAGACTTTCGGCATCGCGCAATCCACCTTGAGAGATCTGAGCGATCAGATAAAGAGCATCTTTGTCGATCGAGATCGCTTCTTTCTCGGCGATCATGCCTAGATGGGGGGTCATACTGTCAATCGGAATTCGGCGGAAGTCGAACCGCTGACAGCGAGAAATGATCGTGGGTAACACTCGTTGTGGATCAGTGGTCGCTAAAACGAAAACAACCTGTTCCGGTGGCTCCTCTAATGTTTTCAACAAAGCATTAAACGAAGCGTTACTCAACATATGCACTTCATCAATCACATAAACTTTGTATCTACATTGCACTGGAGCAAATTGAGAGCGTTCAATGAGTTCGCGAATGTTATCAACACCAGTGTTGCTTGCAGCATCAATCTCAATGACATCTAAAGCAGCACCTTTTGTGATCTCTTGGCAGGTTTGGCAGATACCACAAGGCTGATCGGTTGGTGCATTGACCGAAATACAATTTAGCGATTTTGCAAAAATTCGGGCGCTCGAAGTTTTTCCGGTTCCGCGTGCGCCCGTGAAGAGATAGGCGGGAGCGATGCGGTTCTGGAGTAACGCATTAGAAAGGGTGGTCGCGATCGCGGCTTGACCTACGAGTTGTGAGAACGTTTGGGGACGATATTTGTGGTGTAAGGGAATGTAGGACACAGGAGCAATCGCGAATGGACTGATTGATCCTACCAAGCGATCGCGAATTTCGGGTTATTCTGCTTTCGGTGCGGATTTGGATGTCCCAAAAAAGGATTGGTAGATTTCATGCGCGATCGGAACCGCTGCCGTTGCGCCATATCCAGCATTCTCGACCACCGCCGCGATCGCGATCTGGGGCTTGTCTACCGGACCATAGCCGACATACAGCGAATTGTCGGGTTCTCCCTGAACTTCAGCCGTACCCGTTTTTCCTGCGGTCAACGGAATCGAACCATCGTTTAGGCTCTGTGCGGTTCCCTCCTGGACGACAGCGACTAAGCCATCATGAATGACTTTGAGCGCCGCCGGATCGAATCCGAGCGATTCAGGCTGCATATTCGGTTGAAAGTCTTGACTTGCCAAGAGGTGCGGTTTGATCCGCTTTCCGCCGTTGGCAACGACAGAAATCATTACTGCCATTTCAAGTGGGGTGACTTGTACCATGCCTTGTCCGATCGCAGTACTCACCGTATCTCCAACGTACCAGGGTTCTTTGTAGAGTTTTTCTTTGTCTGCCGGGGTTGGAATTAATCCTTGACTTGCGCCATCTAAGCCCATTGTAGAAGTTGTGCCAATGCCAAACTTCTTGCCCCATTTGGAGATTTGTTCGGGACCAACCGCCATTCCTACCTGATAGAAAAACGTATTGCTGCTGAAGGCTAACGCATCTCGAAACCCGATCGTGCCGTAACTGGCATCTCCATGTTCATGAAATAACGTTCCCCCTAGATTAATCGCACTATAAGTTTGAAGCGTGGA
>DATJEM010000039.1:0-3487 GCA_035496615.1 Leptolyngbya sp. | reverse complement strand
ATTACAAAACGCTGCGTGAAAAGCTGCAATGGGCAGGTGCGAGAATTCATTACAGCAATGATCATCGCAATTAAAGTGTGTTGATTAAGTTTAAATATCGATCGACGGCACGATCAATACTAAAGTCAGTCGCTCGGAATCGGATCAATTCGGGTGAAATGGGCGAATCGATCGCGGTTTTCATCGCTTGAGCCAGCGCGATCGCATCTTCTACCGGAACCAACTGCCCAAATTCCCCATCGGCTAGAATTTCTGCTGCTCCATACGGGCATTGGGTGGCAATGATTTGACAACCACAAGCCATTGCCTCGATCAAAACGGTCGGCAGTGCTTCCCAGCGAGACGATAAAACAAAGGCAGTAGCACGGCTCATATAGCGATAGGGATTCGGATCAAATCCAGGAAGCACAATCTCCGCTTGTAGTCCCAGAGCTACGATTTGTGCCTCAAACTGCGATCGCAAGGTTCCTTCACCCAGAATGATCAGCCGTGCAGAAACCTGTTGCCGCAAAATCGCAAAGGCTTGAATCAGCGTTGTGAAATCTTTTTGAACAGCGAAGCGTCCGACTCCAAGAAAGACCGGAACTGAATCTGATAGCCACGGGTGATCGATCGGTTCGGCTGCTTTCTGTTGAAGTGAGTCATCTACAACTGCATTATGAATCGCGTGTAAATTGGCTTTGAGCTTGTAGTCGGCTCGAAGTTGGTCTGCCATCTGGTGAGAAACCGAGACGATCGCATTTGCTTTGGGATACAACGCTCGAATTAAGACTGGAATAAGTTTGCTTCTTGGTTCATCCTTACGAGTTTGGGTCTTCGAGAGCGCAATGTGTTCAACCAAAATCAGCTTGACGGATGAGAAGGCTAGAAGTTTTGCTAGAACTGCGATCGCATTCGCAAAAATCAGATTAGAGACCAAGACTTTAGGCTGTTCTCGACGAAGATAGCGGATCAAACCGGGCAAGAGTCGAGCGGCACTTGTAGTCCGAGTGGTAAGCGGAGATTCTAGATCAAAGACGCGCACCGAATTTGGTAAACGATCCAGCGAAAGTCGAGCGGCTGAGGCAAGAACGAGATCGATTTCGATTGTTCTTGCAGCAAGCCCATCGATTAGATTGAGAACGACTTGCGTATCGCCTCCAGTTTTATATCCCGAAAGTAGAATTGCAATACGATCGTTCATTAATTTGCAAGAAATAATCAATTGGGGTTCAGTTCTTGGCAGAGTTCAAGCAGATCTTGAACCGCTTTTTCAGAAGTAAACTGTTCAGAAATATAGGCGTTTGCCTGATTACCTCGCTCTAGCGCTTCGGTTGGATCTTCTAAGCAGGCTTTCATCTGTTGCGCGAGAGTTTTATAGTCTTCGCGATCGAAGAAAAAATTCGAGTCTCCCGCCATTTCAGGTAAGCCTCCAACCCTTGAAACAATCGAGCAAGTCCGAACGCTAGAAGCTTCAAGTGCAACATACCCGGCGGGTTCTTGCCAACGAGACGGAACCACTAAAGCCAAAGAAGATCGCACAATCTCTAGGATTTCTTTGCCGGAGCGACTACCGAGAAACTCAACGCGATCGCTAATATTCAACTCTTCCACGATCGCTTTAAGTCGATCCAAATCTTGTCCGCTTCCAATAACTTTGACCTGAAAACTCTGATTTTCGATCAGCTTTACTGCTCTCAAAAGCAGGTCAATCCCTTTATCCGAACTGAGGCGACCCACATAAGCAAAAGTGTAAGGCTGAGTCAAATCAGCAAGTGATTTCTCAAGAGATGCGGTTTCGATCGGATAGTTTAATGCGGCAACATTCCAGGGAAAACTTAGCGATTCAGCTAGAAATCGGCTACAGGCAGCATGGCGATCGCAGAGCAAAGCAGTTCCAAATCTTGTGCCGAATCTTGCCCATTTCACAAAAGTATGAAGCTTCCATTTCAGCGGATAGTTTGACTTCGGTAGCGTTTGCACAAATTCAAGTTTCAGCCGTTGCCATAACGACATTTTTTCATAATGAAAATGCGTTGAAGTATAGAATAAATAATGATATTTGATAACGATCTTCTTACCGAATAGCTTACATAAAAGAGCAAATCCTAAATGATTAGAGTTCATATGAACTAAATCAGACCATAGAACTGCTGAAATCCAGGATCTCAAAGAAGTGACTGGAGTCGAAAGGATTTGAGTTTCTACGCCAGTTGCATTTAAACCTGGCACGATCGCATCAATATAAGTCACGACTCCGGCAATTTCACCAGGCTGATGAGTGTGTTGAATGAGTAGCTTCATGGGTTTTACTTCAGGCTTCTCAAATAGAATGGGCTGACCAAACTACTAACTAACAACTGTTGTTCACAGATAGTTTCTAGATGCTGCGATCGCCCAGATTTCACCCAATGCGTTACTAACTTGCTGAGATCGCTGACCAAATATACAAGCGTCATCATCGGGCGTTGCCAAACTTTCCAGCGAGTCATGCGAATCTGATGTCGAGCGAGTCCCACGCCTTTTACCAGTTTGAGCAGATACGATCGCTCGGTTCGCCAAGCTGGAATTTGGTGATATAAGTGCATTTTGGGGTTGTACCAAATCTCGCGCCCAGAATTTTGAATGTGGAGAATCGCTTCAATATCTTCGCTGGCGAGCATTGCAGCCGTAGTCCGTCCCACCAGCGCTAATTTTGTAGGAACTACATCAAGCCAGACTTGGCGTTGCACGACCAATCCTGCACCCGGCGGCAGGACTCGATCGTATTTGTGCGGCTTTGATCCGCGCTCGACGATCGCTAGATATGGCGCGAGTTTCTGGATTCCAGCAGGTGGTGCGACTTCATATTCTGCGTGAATTTGTCCTCCAAATGCCCCAATTTCGGGATGAGATTGAGCAAATTGATAGGCTTGAGCGACCCAATCTGGCTGAGGCAACGTATCATCATCAAGCAGAGCGAGCCAATTTCCTTTTGCTTCTCGCACGGCTCTTGATCGAGCAAAGGCGAGTCCCTGCTCTGCCTCAAAAACATATTGAACACCAGAATATTCTGCAACGACTTGCTTTGTATTGTCGCAACTATTGTTATCAATTACGAGAACTTCCCAAACGATCGCATCGGTTTGAACTTGTGATCGTAGGCAGTCCAAGACTTTTCCAATTCGAGCTTCACCGTTGTAAGTGCAGATCGCGACACTCAGATTCATATTGATTCTTGATCATTTGTTCCCAGTATGGACAGGCTCGATCGGGCACTAACGGAATTTACTGGAATGATGTTAAGCAAGTTTGTAGAATTAAACACAGTCAAATTTAAGGGTGAAAAATGAAGTTTCTCTTTGCTGGTCTCGCTGCGAGTTTACTTTCGCTCATGCCTGCGATGCTTACAGCACAAGCGGACATAACCGCGAATCAGATGACATCACAATCATCGGAAGCTTTCACTGTGGCTGGAAATGAGCCGTTTTGGAGCATTGCGGTCGAAAAAACCGGAATCACTTACGGT
>DATJEM010000038.1:0-4966 GCA_035496615.1 Leptolyngbya sp. | reverse complement strand
GCTCGGTTTTGGCAACGACGATCGCGCCTGTGGTGTCTTTGTCTAATCGATGAACAATTCCGGGACGCTGGATTCCATTGATTCCCGGTAGCGTCTTGCAATGGGCTAATAAAGCATTCACCAACGTTCCCGATTCGTGTCCTGCCGAAGGATGTACAACCATTCCAGCCGTTTTGTTCACAATAATCAGCGAACTATCTTCGTAGAGAATCTCTAAGGGAATTGCTTCCGGTTGTAATTCGAGCGGTTGAGATTCTGGTAAATCGATCTCAATACGATCGGATTCCTGAACCTCTGCTTTCTTAGACGTGCAAACTTCACCGTTGACCCGAATGTGACCCAGTTCGATTAGCTTTTGAATCCGCGATCGAGAGAGATCTGCAAGATGATCTGCAAGATATCGATCGATGCGTTCTTTGGTGTCTTCAACGTAAAGTTCAAACAACTGGCTGCGAGATTTCCGAAATTTGCTTTGGTTTCATTGTAGTTCGCCTTGCCCCCTTGCCGCTCACACGATTCATTTAACTTTTGGTGAAGGGAGACCTGAAATGAACTACTTTTCTACGGTAATTTCACTTTTGCGCGATCGCGATGAATTCTTGTCCGAAATTCATCAAGGCGTTCGGCTCAAAAGCAAAATGACTGCGTTAATGATGTCTAGTTTTTGCTTTTTTGCAATCTATGGCGCGATCGTTGGTGCATTTCATAGTCCGCTTCAAGTTCTTTCCTCGGCGATCAAGCTACCAGCACTCTATTTGATCACGCTATTAGTCTGTTTGCCCACGCTGTATATTTTCAATGTGCTGTTTGGGGCAAAACAATCGATCGCGCAACATTTCACCTATCTTTTAACGGCGATTTCTGTGATTGCATTGTTGCTCTGCGGCTTTGCACCGGTCACTTTGTTTTTTCTGATTACTGTCAATGACTATCATTTTTTCCTGTTGTTGAATGTCTTGATCTTCGCGATCACTGGAATTTTGGGCGTATCGTTTCTGTATCAAGTGATGAAACCGATCGCGCCAGATGACAAAGCTCAGGGTGTGAAAATTCGGACAACAATCTTACGGTTTTGGCTGGTTTTGTATGGCTTTGTGGGGAGTCAGTTGGGTTGGACATTGCGACCTTTCTTTGGTCAGCCTGGGCAATTTGAGCTATTCCGTCCGCGTGAAGGTAGCTTCTTTACAGGCGTGTGGAACTCGTTTTTGCAGTTGTTCTCTTAATTTCTGAACCGCAGTACACACGATCGAATTATGAATTCTGACCTTGCGGATTTGAGAATTACGGATGCTGAGATCGAGCGACTGACGGGATTTGAAGTGAATGAACTGTTTGTGGGTGGGCTGCTTGGCGGGGTGTATCGTCCTTCACTGTTCCGGCAGCCCAACCGCCTCTTCATGTTTGCGATGACCGAACTGATCGCGATCGCGATCCTATTTGTGTTCACGTTGCCGATCGGCATCTTTCTATTTGGCAATGCTGCCGCTGGGATTTCAAATCTACCTGAGATGCTGAAATTTCTGCAAATTACATTGGGGATGACGGTTGTTGGCACGATGGCTTGGAACTTGTATATGCAGCTATCGCTGAAGCGGTTTAAGCCACTGCTGCATCTGCTGGATGAGGTCGATCGCTATCACGAAATTCTTGAAGCTGTTCACCTGCTAGACCAGCTCGAAACGGTGCAGCGATCGATTCAAGTTAGCCAGCGAGGAGAAATTCTCGAAGCACTGAGACTAACGCGAGATAATTTAGTTTCAGGATTGACGACTGAAAAAATCTTGCGCGATCATCGAGGGTTGTTTGCTCGTCGAGCGGATTTGGTGGCGACGATCGAAACGAATTTGATCACTTTACGATCGTTGGAGATTGGCGCTCAGGCGACCGAATATGCTCAGTTCGTGAATGAAGCGCTGGAAATTGGTATCAATGTTCAGCAGGAGATTCAGTGGGCTTCGCGGTCAAAGCTGCGTCGCTAAAATCAGATTTGGCAGTTCGATCGCAGTCAGCCTGACAAAGTTCTCTCTGAGGTTTTGAAGCTGCTGATCTCGTTTTAACTGACTAAGTTTCAACTGACTAATATGAGTCTACAAACTGTGGGCGACATGGAGATAGAATTTCATGCAAGTTCACCACATTCCCGATCACGGCGATCGCAGGTGCGCCAAAGTGCGCTGCTTCCATCTGATCAGGCATCGTAGCGAGAGTTCCAATCAATTCTTCTTGCTCTGGTCGAGTTCCCCAACGTACCATCGCGATCGGGGTTTCTAGACTCATTCCCGCTTGATGTAACTGTTCGATGATGTAGGGCAGATTGTGAACGCCCATATAAATCACGATCGTTTCTGAACCTTGAGCGATCGCGCCCCAATTCACCGCAGGGCGATACTTTCCGGCTTCTTCGTGTCCGGTCACAAAGGTCACTGATGAACTATACGATCGATGCGTTAGCGAAATTCCCGCATAGGCTGGAGCCGCAATCCCAGAAGTGATGCCCGGAATCATCTCAACCTGAACGCCCGCTTGCACCAGATCGAGCATTTCTTCACCGCCGCGCCCAAAAATGAATGGATCGCCGCCTTTAAGCCGAACCACGATCGCGGCTTCGTGGGCTTTTTCAATCAATAGCTGTGTGATTTCATCTTGCGCCATCGAATGCCGTCCGCGCCGCTTTCCAGCATCAATCCGCTGTGCGATCGGGTTAATCATTGCCAAAATCGGTTCGCTGACGAGAGCATCGTAGACTACTACATCAGCGCATTCTAGCAATGTCTTACCTTTCAAGGTCATCAAGCCGGGATCGCCCGGACCTGCACCGACGAGATATACTTTACCGCTACACGCTGTCTCTGCTATGTCCATTTTTGGAGATGAATTTGGGAAACGAATTAAGAACTGAGTATCTCACGGTAATGAGTTCAATCCGCTTAATCTGTCACCTGAGATACATAGAAGTGAGATACATAGAATCGAGCTTATTTTCCTAATCACGCCAGCAGTTCGACTGGAGATTGCGATGCGATAAAATCGACAATCAATCGCACTAAATCTTCGCAAAAGTCAAACGGGGCTAACAACTCTAAATTCAGCGTTGGGTGATGTGCTGATAGTTCTTCGATCGATTGAGCGATCGCGTCTGTGATTCCGCCTGAGAAGAGAAAGTACGGCAGAATCGCGATGTGCTGATGTCCCTGTTGTGCCAATTCTAAAAGGCGGACTGCTAATTTTGGCTCCACTGACCAATAGGTGGGAACGGCATCGATCGCGGTAGCAATCTCTTCGATCGCGGCGTTGCCACCCGATCGACGGCTTCCATGAGCCAGCAAAATTTGAGCGTCCGAGGGCGTGAGCCTTGAAGCGAGAACGGCTGCCATTCCAGGATGGCTCCCAAGATAGGGCAGGACTCGCAGTTCGACATTGAGATTAGACCGGGCGATCGCAATTTGTTCTGGGATGTCTTCCATCACATGAACCCCAGGCAGCAAAAACAGGGGCACAATTTGAATCTGCGAAAGGTGAGGGTGCTGGCGGCTAAACGCCTCAATCTGCTGGTGCAGAGGAGTAGCAAATTCTAGAACCGCCGCTCCGACCGGAACGGACAAGCGCTGCTCAATACGATCGCGCAGTTGATCGATCGCAATCTGGGGGCGAATATCTCGACTTCCGTGAGTGACGAGGAGGTAGGCAGAACGCAAAACGCAAGCCTCTATGACTAAGTGTGAAAATACTAAGTGTGAAGTTAAGTAACATTCTAGCGGTTATCGGGCAAACTCAACCGACGATCGCAAAGTTTTTGAGCGGATCGAAGCTTCATTCAACGCGTGAATCGCGGGAGATTATCTTGGGCAGTTGCGATCGAGTCTCTCTCAGACTCAACGATCGCTAAGATTTATTCGCCATCCGAGTTGTTCTAAACGTTACATTTGAGCCTTCTTGTGTTTGTTCTAATACAAGTAATGGTGTAGGTTTGGCATTTTGATCCCATCGCATATTGGCAATTCTGCCTTGAATTGCAGGTTGCCAAGTATCGTTTTCATGCGTTGGGCTAAGGAAGGTTTCAAAGCAATCAATAATTTGATTGATCGTGACTGAAGTTGGCTGAGTCGGAAGCTTGAGAATCTTGATTTGAATCCGAAATAGCACTCTCGTCGATTGGGCTGCTTCGCCTGTTTTGTGCAGCACATCAAAGATTTCATCGACTTGCCGACCCGTACTTGCAATCCCAATTTCACCTTGATTGGCTTGGCTTGGGCGCAATGCCATCGTGATTTTATCTTTGACTCTAATTTTAATTTGATTGACGATCGCGAAGTGAAAAACCTCTTCCGCCATCCGCATTCGCAAGTAATCTAAGTTGAATTCACGAGAATGAATCAAATCGGGATTGCGCTCCATTTTCCCGATCGTTTCAACAGCATATTTGAGTTTCTTCTGAAATTCGCGATTTTTTAGAACTTCAAACTTTACTTGCTTTTGCAGTTTGTTCGCTTGGAGAGTGGAAAAAATTCCCAAAACCACAAGCAGCAAAAACAGCCCGCCAGAAGTCATCATCCAAATGTTGGTGCCGGACTGGGCGAGACTGGATGCAGGCTGAGTTGTAACGGGTTTGGGTGTAGCTTGAGCGAGGAGAGGGGAAACCATCTGGAGCGACGACATAGGACATTTTGCCAACGGAAACAATTCGATTTCAGAATTCCCAGATAAAAGAGGGAACGCCCAAATCAATATGGAAGAATTAACAGGGAAGTTTGGAGAGTTGAGAATGAGACCGCTTGATCAGGCAGAAAATTTAGAATCAATTCGATTGATTGCAACTGATATGGATGGAACGTTGACGATCGATCAAAAATTTACGCCGCAGGTATTACGAGCTTTCGAGCAGTTAAACCAAGCTGGAATTGAGGTGCTAATCGTAACTGGACGTTCAGCAGGCTGGGTGAGTGGGTTGATCCATTATTTGCCGATC
>DATJEM010000037.1:0-4367 GCA_035496615.1 Leptolyngbya sp. | reverse complement strand
GAATGCAACGATCGCTGTTGTAAACGCTAAAGTGGAACCGACTCGCAATTCTGGGGTCTATGCTTCACAGATCGAGTATTTTCCTTCATAGGCGCTTTACATTTTCCCTATGTTTTTTCTGAAATTCCGGCGACAACATCGCCTTGCCAGTTTTCTCTTTACGCTCTGTCTCAGCCTGGTACTGATGTCTAATTCAGTACCTTTTTTGCAATCGGCATCCGCCGCTGTTCCAAACGATCCAATGACCACAACAGATACCGTTCGCAAAACGGTTCTCGACAATGGACTGACCGTTTTAACCAAAGAAGTTCCGACGGCTCCGGTCGTGACAGTTCAAGTTTGGTATCGAGTTGGGTCACGCAATGAAACGCCTGGTGTCAACGGCATCGCCCACCAGTTAGAGCATTTGATGTTCAAGGGCACAAGCGATCGACCGATTCAGTTTGGTCGATTGTTCAACGCTTTGGGCAGTCAGTCGAATGCGTTTACCAGCTACGATCAGACTGCTTATTTTGGAACAGTCGAGCGCGACAAACTGCGATCGTTGCTGACGCTTGAAGCCGATCGAATGCAAAATGCCTTGATCAATGCCAACTCCCTTACGAGTGAAAAGCGCGTCGTGATTTCAGAACTGCAAGGCTATGAAAATAGTCCCAGCTATCGACTCGATCGAGCTGTCATGAAAGCAGCGTTTCCAACTTCTCCCTACGGCTTGCCAGTCGGCGGAACGAAAGCCGATGTAGAAAAGTTTGAAGTCGAACAAGTCCGCAGCTACTACCGCAATTATTACAGTCCAGATAATGCCACGCTAGTTCTAGTCGGTGACTTCAAGACAGACCCAACTTTGCAGGCGGTCAAGGAATTGTTTGGCAAAGTGCCGAAGAAGGAAAAAGCAAAGCCAACGATCGAGAAATCCGCTTCAACCCCAACTCAACCCACAAAGCAACCTCAGCCGATCGTATTGCGCGAAGCCGGAAGCGCTCCTTTGCTGAATGTCATCTATCCTTTGCCAAAAGCGACAAATCCAGATGTGCCAGCCTTGCAGGTCTTGGATCTGGTGCTAACGGAGGGGCGGAGTTCTCGCCTGTATCAAGCCTTGGTTGAGACGGGGTTGGTTAGCGGTTTTAGCGGCTCTCCAGCAAACATGATTTCGGGTGGATGGTATGACTTTTCTGCGACCGCTGCTCCAGATCAAGATTTGAATAAAGTAAATCAAACGATCCAAACCATATTGGCAGATGTGCGATCGAAAGGGGTCACCGAAGAAGAATTAACCCGCGCCAAAACGCAGCTAAAATCCTCGGTTCTCCTGAGAAATCGCGACATCACCAGCCAAGCATTCCAACTCGGGGACGATCAGACCACGACAGGCGATTACAAATTTACCGATCGCTTTTTAGCCGCCGTTGATCGCGTAACTTCCGCTGATTTACAACGAGTTGCAAAAACCTACTTCACGCCGGATAAAGCGACCGTTGGCTTCTTTGAACCGACCACGATCGATGGAAAATCTGGGGGCGCTGTCAATTCCGGTCAAACGGCTGAGAAGTTTAATTTGGGACCCCCTGTCGATCCGGCTCAAGTTGCGAAGTATTTGCCCGCGGCGCAACAGAGCGATCGTACTGCTCAAGCCCTCCCTGAAAAATACACGCTCCCCAACGGCTTGAAAGTGCTACTGATGCGCGATACCAGCACTCCTACCGTTTCGCTAAGTGCCGCCATGCAATCGGGTTCGGAGTTTGACTCAAATGCAAAAGCGGGACTCGCAAAACTGACCGCAGACAATTTAACCAACGGCACGAAAACTAAGGATGCTTTGACTTTGGCGAAAACGCTCGAAGATCGCGGCATTAATTTCGGCATTGATGCAAATCGCGAAAGTGTGTTGGTCAATGCCAATTCACTCTCCGAAGACCTCCCAGTATTGCTACAAACTTTGGCAGATGTAGCGCAAAATGCAACGTTTCCCGATCGAGAACTTGAACTTTCTCGCGCTCGATCGTTGACCTCACTCAAAGTTCAACTCGATAGCCCTGCGGTTCTCGCCCGTCGAGTCTTCCAACAGACGATCTATCCCGAAAATCACCCCTTTCACAGTTTCCCGACTGAAGAAAGTCTAAAAGCGATTCAGCGGCAGGATTTGGTTAATTTCTATCAAACCCACTACCGACCCGATACGACGATCGTTTCACTGGTGGGCGATTTCGATCCCACTCAGGTAAAAGCGCTGATCGAAACAGAACTAGGCGGATGGAAAGCGATCGGGAAAGCTCCAACCCTTACCTTTCCGCAGATTTCGCTACCTACTTCTACCGTTCGCCGTTACGCTCCGATTCCGGGCAAAACTCAATCTGTCACACTCGTTGGATCACTAGGCATTGATCGACGCGATCCACGATTCTATAAGGCTTCGATTATGAACCAAGTTCTAGGCGGCGATACATTATCGAGTCGCTTGGGATCAGAAGTGCGCGATCGACAAGGTTTAACTTACGGAATCTACAGCTACTTCCAGGCGGGCAACCGTCCGGGACCGTTTGTAATTTCGATGCAAACCGCGCCCGAAGATGCCGACAAAGCGATCGCCAGCACGGTGAAGCTCCTTGATCAAATTCACGATCAAGGAGTCAGTACAACTGAAGTCACAACGGCGCAGCGATCGATTACTAGCAGCTATCCCGTTGACCTTGCCAACCCAGATCAGCTTGCCAGCGTTATTCTGATGAACGAAATGTACGGGCTTAATCCGGCTGAACTGCGTCAGTATCCCAATCAAATCGATGCCGTAACACAAGCTCAAGTGAATCAAGCAGCCCAAGAACTGCTTCAACCCAAACACCTGATTATCGTCACGGCTGGACCACCAAAATCCTAATTCTTCCCTGTAAGAGTTAAGTTTTCTTAAAGGGTGTGGCTAAAATGTCATACCCTTCTATTTTGTTGAAAGGGAACGCGCACGATTGCTAGAAGATAGTAGAAACGTTCTATTCAATTCGGCATCAATTCGCTAAAATAAGGGTAAAATTGAACATTCGACTCGACTCGATTACCTCCTTAGATTCTCTTCGGGAACGCTAAGCAAACCTGATCCCACGGTTTGTTAACCAATATTTGCTGACCCAGGTTTGCTGACCCAGGTTTGTCGAATTGACTTTCTGATTGATGTCAAATTGCCAGTGTTCTCTACCAACTTGAAGAGAGGCAAACTCAATTCAAGCGTTGCGCCAAGTCCCTTTACTGTCTCAACAATGACTTTAAAAGCGCCTTTCCAGTCCCGCCTCCCCAGCAGCGACCCTGTTGCACTTCACATTCCATCCCTAGCGCGAAAACTTTTTTCCGATCCAGCGTTAGGCTTAATGCCATGAAGCAAAGACTTTTAGGTCAAACGAATTCCCCGATCGCGACTGCCTTTATTTTTGAAATTGCGATCGATTCTGTTTAGTGGAAGACTGCGACAAGCTGCAAGCTGCGGTCTAATTTGGTAACATCAAGTAATTCGCTCAGGAGAAGCAAATGCTACACCGCAAGATCTATCAACTCTGTTGTGATGGTCGCGAAGTCTGGATCTTCTTGCGGGATCAACAGCGCTGGATCGAACGTGCCAGAATCCTTGATATTGAAGGAGATTTGGTCACGCTGCGCTACGAGACCGACGAAGACGACGAAAATTGCTCTTGGGAAGAAATGGTTCGTCTTGAAAGTATTGGAGCCGTGACTCAAAAACTGGCATCCGTTCCGAAAGGATGCGTCGATCCGCTTGTTTCGGATGATTGCCCTGAAGCAGAGCGGCTTTCTAATCCTCCATTCGACAAGCGCGAAGAATAAAAAACGAAAAAAGAAGGGAGCAGATTTCCCTTCTTTTTTCATTTAGTACGCTGTTAGTACACTGTTTCATCTTCCTTGCGCCAAGCTGGATCGACAATACAAACAAAGACGATCGCGTCATTCCCCACATTCCGAATAGACTGCCGCGCATTCGGTGGAATATAAACCGCATCCCCCGCTTTTACCGTTTGCACTTCACCGTTAATGTGCATTTCGCCCATTCCACTCAAAATGTAATACACCTCGGAAGTGGTTAGCGCATGTTCGATCGACCCCTGACCCACGGGAACAATTGCGTGAGCTAGGCTATATCGCAACTCAATCTCCTGCTTATCGGGATGCAGCAACTCCCGCAGGAGGGTTCCATCGCCCGCAACGAACTCTGGGCAATCGGACAGATTTCTCACTAGAGGGTGTTATGCACTTTCGCTAGACTGGGAGGATGAGTAGAAAGCCATATCCGAGTGATGTGAGCGATGAAGAATGGGCACTTGTCGCTCCCTACTTAACCCTCATGAGTGAAGATGCCCCGCAACGTGAAC
>DATJEM010000036.1:0-3537 GCA_035496615.1 Leptolyngbya sp. | reverse complement strand
ATAAGCGATCGTGTCTTCTGGATCAATGCGAACAGGATCAGGAGTCATCAAATCGCTCACTAGATTTTCTCCGTTTAATCCGCGTGTCGCCAGATTAGCAATATCTTTCTGAGTAAGAATGCCGACAAGTTTGCCGTTGTCCACGATCGGGAAGGTGCGATGAGTAGATTGAGAAAACGCTTGTAGTGCTTCTTCCAGTCGGATTTGACTAGACAATGTTTCAACTTTTGGCTGCATCACATCCGCTGCGTTCAGCGTTGTCCAAGAATCCGCCGCGATCGCTTCCGGCGTGAGATGAATCCCTTTAAACTCAAGCAAATGCTCATAGAGTGATCCTTCCTCAAGCAGTTCGGCAATTAGATAAGAAGTTACAGAAACAATCATTAACGGCAACACTAAGTTAAAGTCAGTGGTCATCTCAAACACAATGATCACCGCCGTAATCGGAGTGCGCGCCACACCGCAAAAAAACGCTGCCATTCCCACCCGTGCATAAGTCGTGGCTGGACTCAGCGCTAGAACCTGATATTCTCCGACTCCTACGAGATAGCCGAGCGCCGCTCCCAAAACCATGCTTGGAATCAATAAGCCTCCTGGCGCGCCCGAACCATAGGTAAAGACAATGAGAAAAAACTGAACACAGAAGACGATCGCGACTAGCTCCCAGCTTGCACTTCCGGTGAGAAGCAGTTCTCTCAGTCCTGTGTTGTCTCGAAAGATTTCGGGCAAAGCAGCCAATGCAATTCCGGTACCCAGCCCAGCCAGTCCAATGCGCCACGGTAAGCTGACATTAAAATAGCGGCGATATAGCTTTAAGCTTGTCAGAATCGATCGATTGAACAATACCCCTAGTCCCCCTGCTAGAACGCCAAGCAGAAGATAAAACGGAATCTCTGGAGCAGAAAAGCTTGTATTGTCGCTGATCAGATGCAAATTGAGGTCAAGACTATGTGACCCCGTAATACGAGTCAGAACCGACGCGATGAACGAAGCTAAAATCGCCGTTCCCAATGTGATTCCAGAGACATCTTGCAGCAGTTCTTCGACAACAAATAAAACGCCTGCGATCGGAGCATCAAACGCAGCAGCGAGTCCCGCCCCCGCCCCCGCCGCCAAAATCTGCCGACGATGATCAGGAGAGGTCGGAAACCATCGACTCAATTGACTCGCTAACGCTGCCCCAATCTGTACCGTCGGACCTTCCCGCCCCAGCGGTATTCCTGTCCCAAGCAGCAGCGTTGCGCTGATTAACTTGACGATCGCAATTCGGAGATTGAGCGGCATTGGAACTTTGGCAAGCACCGCTTTTACTTCAGTCATGCCACTTCCACTGGCGGCGGGTGCTAAACGATCAATGATCAGCCCTGACAGAAATCCGCCGAACGCACCAATCAAAGGCAGTGCAACGAACACCGGAATCATATGGGTTGCTTGCTGCCGCCAACCGCCCAGCCAGCCGACTCCCTGAGCGAATAAAAGTGCAGCCAGTCCTGATACTAGCCCAATCAGACAGGCTTCAAAAATTGCTAACCGTTTCGGGCGCAGCAATAGAAGCGAAAAGCGGTTCCAGATCGATTTTCCGAGGCGTATCATGATGATGAAGGGCTAAAGTTCGGCTTACATTTATTGTGAAGGACAAGTGTGAATGCGGACATCGTAAACAGATGACGATCGCGTGATCCGCGATCGCTTTATTGAGACCCGCAAAGATTAATGAAGAATGTTATAGACTGATATCGCGCAACGATAGGATAAGAATTGCTAATGTTTTTGCGACTCTACAGAAAGAGGATACCGTGAAGCTGCTCACAATTTTGGCGCTACTGATTGCAATCATCGCGGTGCTTTTCGCAACCCAAAACGCTGCACCCGTTGCGATTCGATTTCTCGGCTGGAACTATGAAGCTTCAATGGCACTGGTGGCGCTCTTCATTTTTTCGCTGGGTGTTCTGATGGGATTCATTGTCTCGATCCCGACCGCAGTTCGCAGGATGAGAAAAATTGCCAACCTCAAAAGAATCGTGGATGAACGGAACGTGGAAATTCAGGAACTAGAGCAACAGCTAAAAGTCAATCAAGCTCCTCGATTGATCGAAGTGCTACCACCAGAGGCTCTTTCGCCAAATCCTCCCCCCACGAGTTTTCCAGACTATCCGCTTTAGTTGAAGGCTTCAGAGATGAACTTTAATTCTCGTAATCAGCTAAGGTGGTTTTTCGCGATCGTCTTAGCGATTTTTTTGTTGACTGTATCGATTCCCGGCGCGGTTTCTCAATCGAGTCTGGGAATCGAAACACCAATCGAGAATCCGATCGAGACTACCATTGACAATCCGATCGACAACCGAACAAAAGGGACTCCGGTGCGATTAGCCGGTGAAGAGATCTTTGTGGTGCAAGCGCAGGTGGGGTCTTTTTCGGCGGCAGAGCGAGCGCAGGCTGTAACCCAAAGAGTAAAAGTGATCGCGGCTGATACGACAATTCCAATCGATGCCGTCAAAGTCCGAGATCAACAGTATTTCACCACGATCGAAGCAGGCGATCAGCTATTGTTTAGCGTGACCGATGAAGATGCGAAATTCGCAAATCAGACGCGATCGCAGCTTGCAGAGCAGGATGCAAGTAAGCTTCGGGCGGCGATCAGACAATATCGACAAGCCCATAGCACTCAAACTCTAGTGTTCGGGGCGCTTTATGCGGTGATTGCCACGATCGCTTTATTGATATTACTCAGACTGTTACGTCACGGATTTAATCGAGTTTTAGCCTGGCGAACGACGCGTGAAGCCTTTGCATCACCGTTGAGAATCCGAAGATTTGAGCTACTTTCGTCCTCTCAAGTTGCTTTACTGCTGACCCGGATTGTGAAGCTGATTCGGTGTGCCGTTGGGCTGGCACTATTTGCCCTTTATCTGACGATCGTTTTGAGCCTCTTTCCCTGGACAAAAAGGCTGGGAGCCGCGATCGTCGCAAATTTATTCATTGCGATCGGTGGCTTTTGGGCAGGCTTTCTGAGCTATTTGCCTAATCTGTTTATTGTTGCTTTTATTGCTATTGTTACCTACTATATTCTTCGCTTTGCAAAGCTGCTATTTCAGCAGTTGGGACGAGATCAGGCGTTTCCCTGGTTCTATCCAGAATGGGCAGAACCGACGCATCGATTGGCGACTGTTTTGATTACTGCGCTTGCTGCTGTAGTTGCGTTTCCGTACCTTCCGGGTGCAAATTCTCCGGCATTTCAGGGTGTTTCGCTGTTTCTGGGTCTATTGGTTTCGCTGGGTTCATCTTCAGCCATCTCAAATATAGTTGCAGGCGTGATTTTGATTTACACCCGCGCATTTAGAAAAGGCGATCGTATCAAAGTAGGAGACGCGATCGGCGATGTAGTTGAAAAAACGCTGTTAGTGACACAGCTACGCACGATCAAAAATGTGGTGATTACCATTCCCAATTCAACTGTACTCAACAATCAGGTGATCAACTATAGTGCTTTATCAGAGACCGAAACACCGCTGATCTTGCATACGACGATAACATTAG
>DATJEM010000035.1:0-7342 GCA_035496615.1 Leptolyngbya sp. | reverse complement strand
TTGCGGCGGCAGTCTTGCACTTCAGCATAACCGCGCATCATTTCTAAGCGCGATCGGTCAATTTTAGTTTTTCGTTCCTGAGCTTGTAGCACCTCTTCGACCGCGTGTTTGAGATCGGGCGCAGTTTGATTGGCGATCACTGCTCCGGTCGGAAGTGCTTCGACTACGCCGACAAGCTCCAAATGATTTAAGATTTTTTTTATCTTTGAGGTTGAGAGATCGACGAAGGGTTTTAACGCTTTGGGACGAATTGGCTCGGATTGTTGCTGAATGGTTTCGATCAGTTCAAAGATCTTTTCTGTGTCCAGTTTTCCGCCACCCGAAAAGAATTTTCGTAAGTTCAGATCGTCGGGGGTGTAAAACAAAATGATATTCGCGTGATCCCCGTCGCGTCCGGCTCGCCCGATTTCTTGGTAATAGCTATCGATCGAGTCGCTAATGTTGTAGTGAACCACAAATCGAACATTTGGCTTATCGACACCCATGCCAAACGCAGTGGTGGCAACAATTACTTCTGCTTCATCGGACATAAACGCATTGTGAGCTTGTTCACGCGCTTTGGTTTTGAGTCCAGCATGATACGCGATCGCTTGAACTCCGACTTGATTTAAATCCGCTGCTAGTGATTCAGCCAGTTTTCGAGTTGCCGCGTAAACAATTCCGGGTTTCGTTAGCTGCTGAATTCGCTTAAGAAAAATTTCGCGCTTTTCATCTTCGTCGTCATAGTTCTCGACTGCGAGACGCAAATTTGGACGATCGAAGCCTTTGACAATGATTTGCGGATTCTCCATTCCCAATCGCTGAATGATTTCGATCCGGACAGGCGGCGATGCAGTTGCAGTCAAAGCCAAGATGGGTGGATGTCCCAACGCTTCGATCACCGTTCCCAATCGTAAATAATCTGGGCGGAAACTATGTCCCCATTCACTAATACAGTGCGCTTCGTCAATCACAAATAAAGAGGGCGGTGCCGCTTGTAATTGTTCGATCGTATCTGTCTGATTGAATTGTTCTGGAGCGAGAAAGAGGAATTCGATTTCGCCGTTTTGCCACCGATCGAAGATTTCAGTTCTTTCTGAAGCTGCGATCGTCGAGTTAATCACGGCTGCTTGTCCAACATCGATTTCCTCGATCGAATCAACCTGATCTTTTTGTAGGGCTAACAGGGGAGAAATCACGATCGTTGATCCGGGAATGTTCGCGGCAGCCAGTTGATAGATGGCGGACTTGCCTGATCCGGTTGGCAGGATCGCTAACGTATCACGGCGTTCGAGAATTGATGCGATCGCGGCTTCTTGTCCAGGGCGCAGATCATCGTAGCCTAACTGTGTTTGTGCGAGTTGCTGAATTGAAGGTCGTTTTCTTGCCATTGAATGAGCCTGCGAAAGAAACGCAGGACAAGTAAACCCTGCCCCACATTGGAATTTGAGCTTGAATCGAACTAGCTACGATCGTTGAATCCATTCAAAATTGCCAATCCACCGAGTACGACGGCGGCGATCGCTCCAATCGGAAACAATGGATTTTTATCCACATGATCGAGCAAACTGGGAATTTCAAGATTTTTGTAGTCGCCCTCGACTCGATCGTATCCCGGCGCTGCGATCGGCTCAAATAGATTGTTGGGATCGTCTTCGCCTTTCTCTACGTTCGTGCGCTGCGAAACAAATCCCAAGGCTAACAACGCGGCATCCACCAGCCCCGGCGAAGCCCGTTGAACCACATCTAGCACTTTGCCAACATCACCCACAATGTAATCGCGCACCTCATTCTCAGCCGCATACAAAATCGCTTCACTGACTAAGCTGGCATTGTAAAAAGGCGGCGTTGCCATCGGTTTAACACCGAGCTTTGTTTTACCTTTGTTGTAAAACGGGGTGTTGATCACGGCAGGCATGATGTTGGCAACATTGATGGGGTAGCCTTGATGCTTCAACTCAAGCCGGAGAGCATCTAACATTCCCATTGTTCCGTGTTTTGAGGCGGAATAAGGGCTTTGGTAAGGCAGCGATCGACGCGCCTCGACCGAAGTGATGTGGATCAATGATCCGCCCCCTGTTTTTTTCAGCAGGGGTAAGGCAACCATCGCGCCGTAGACTTGACCCATCAAATTGACATCAATCACCCGCTTGAATTCTTCCGGTGTAATACGATCGAAAGTCGCAAAGACAGCGGTTGCAGCCGTGTGAACCCAAGTGTCAAGCCGTCCAAAATGCTCTTCGGTTTTGTCGGCGATCGCTTTAACTTGCTCATAGTCTGCGACATCTGCAATCACCGCGATCGCTTCTCCACCACGAGCCTGAATTTCTTCGACGAGGGTTGCCAATCCTGCCTGACTCCGAGCCGCCACGACCACTTTCGCGCCCCGTTCAGCAAACTTTAGCGCAGTATCGCGACCAATACCACTTGATGCCCCTACCACTGCAACAACTTGCTGATTAATCGGCTTTAAGTTCATTGTTCTAAAAGAGTTGAGTTAAAGTTCTTCTTCGTCTCTGCGAGCTTCGTAATCTTCAGAAGAGGAAGGTTCAAGCTCCCATCGACGATCGTCACGCTGCTCCAAAATCTCATTCGTGTGCAGATAGTTGAAATCGTTCATTTCCAGACCAACTGCACGTCCCAAATCGTCTACAACACTCTTATCCGGTGTCGTAACGGTTCCACCGACCGCTTCATCTCCGACCGCTTCGGCTTGCTCATAGTTCGCGTCAATGTCGCCACCGGTTAGGACTGCGGAAGCTTCATTCAATTCGCTAGCTCGATCGAGCATGGTTCGTCCGCCAGCGGTGTATCCTGGCACTTCTGCCACCCCAGTTCCGTAAGACTCGGTGTATTCCTGCGGTACATCTCCGAAGTTTTGTTCCTCGCCCGGATCTTCATCCTCGACCTCACCGCCAAGATTGTGCAACGATGACTCTAGATCTGCCTCATCGGAAATGTTTTGATAGCCGGGATCGTTTTTGCTGTAAGTCATCGATGTTCTCCTGCTGATAAAGCATCTCACTCCTGTAAAGTAACGAACTGCGATCGAACCTGACTCTTCACAGAGAAAGTTCCTTGATCCACCGCAAGAGATAGATTTGCTTCTGTCATCCGAATGAGGAGCGATCGAGCTTTCCCCTTTAGGCTATGAGAGCTTACGAACTATTTAGCTGATCAAACCCCGTTTAACAGAGTCTAGACACAAGGAGAAGCGGCAATGGTGATGGAAACGCGCCCAAAGCGAGTGGCAATCTTGATTGAGCAAGGCGTTGAAGATGCCGAATTTCAGCTTCCTTACAATGCGCTGAAAAAGGCAGGAGCCGAAGTGATTGTTCTCGGTTCACGGATGAATGAAGAGTACAAAGGGAAACAAGAGAAGCTAAAGATCCAAGCGGATGCGACAACCACCGAATCGATCGCGACCGATTTTGATGCTGTGATTGTTCCCGGTGGGCAAGCTCCCGATAAGATGCGAACCAACATGAAAACGGTGCAATTCGTTGAAGATGCACTCGAAAACGGTGTGTTAGTTGCCTCGGTTTGCCACGGACCTCAGGTTCTCATTGAGGGCGATCTGTTGAAAGGAGTCCGAGCGACCGGATTTCGCGCTATTCGCAAAGATATGCAGAATGCAGGGGCAGAATTTGTCGATCAACCTTTGGTGATTGATGACAACTTAATCACTTCACGCCGTCCGGGAGATTTGCCTATCTTTGTTACTGCGATTCTTCAACAGCTAAACCTTGAGATTCCAGATACAACCTTGCCTTCAGTCAGCGACTACAATGCAGGATGGTGGAAGCTCGGCGAAGAGTGGGGCGGTTCCAGCAAAAGCGAAATTGTTCATGCGATTAACACTGCGCTCGCAGGGGAGCGCTACGGGGCAGAAATTTTTCAGCACTATCTAGACAATGCTGCGGATGATGCCATGAAAGAACTATTCCAGGAGACCTTGCAGCACAAACATCAACACATTCAACAGCTAGAAGCGAGGCTTGAACTGTTTGGCGAGAAGCCTTCTCTGCCTTCTGCACTCAGTAATCTCTATGCTGGAGTCAAGTCGTTTTTCCAAACTGAACAAAGCGATCTTGAAGTTCTACGCCGCGCCTTAGGGGACATTCAAACGGGTGTGGTGGATACTTACAATCTTCGCAATTTGCTGACTGATCCAACCACGGTTGAGATTTTGGATCAGATGGAAATCACCCTGACCAGAGACGAACAACGAATTGCCAATCTCTACAAAGATCGACTCGGCGATCGTACCCCCGAATCTCCCAAACCTTCTAGCCGTGCCGCTGTCACTGGCGCATAGTTTCGTTCTAATTCAACGTGAATCATTATGGAAATCGAGTCAAACAAAAAAACCACTTCTGAAGCATCAATCACCGATACCGAAAAATGGGCATCGATCGTCGGGGGTAGCGCACTGGTACTGATGGGCTTACAGAAACGATCGCTGCGAGGTATTTTAACCGCGATCGCAGGCGGTGGACTGGCTTATCATGGCGCAACCGCTGACAAGAGCCTAACGGATAAAGTGACCGAAGCGGTTGGAATCGACAAAGCTCTAGTTGTTGAAAAGACCGTCACCATTAATAAACCTGCTGAAGTCCTCTACAGCTATTGGCGTAACTTCGAGAACCTGCCGACCTTTATGAAGCACGTAAAATCGATCACCGTCAGCGAAGGGGGAACGCGATCTCACTGGGTTGCCAATGCTCCTTTAGGTCAAGAAGTCGAATGGGATGCACAAGTAATCAAAGATGAGCCAAATCGATTGATTGCCTGGACTTCGATCGAAGGTGCAGATGTCGATAATTCGGGATTCGTGCGGTTTACTGAAGCCCCAGGCGATCGAGGCACTGAGGTAAAAGTTGTCCTGGAATACGAGATTGCAGGCGGTAAGCTGACAGCAGCCTTAGCGAAGCTATTTGGTGAAGAACCAGAACAACAAATCGGAGACGAACTCCGCCGCTTCAAGCAACTGATGGAAGCAGGCGAAATCGCTACCACCGAAGGGCAACCTCGCGGCTAAATAACCAATTACATTCCTTACACAGTAGATAAACGATGAAAGCTGTTTGCTGGCATGGTGCGAATGATGTTCGCGTCGAAACTGTTCCTGATCCTTCTATTCTGAATCCGAGAGATGCCATTCTCAAGGTGACAGCAACGACCATTTGCGGTTCGGACTTACATATCTATGATGGTTATATCCCCTCAATGCAGCCCGGAGATATCATTGGGCATGAATTCATTGGAGAAATCGTAGATATTGGGCGCGAAGTGAGAACCTTAAAAAAGGGCGATCGCGTCGTTGTCTCCTCAATTATTGGCTGTGGTCAATGTCACTATTGCTCGCATCAACAATGGTCACTGTGCGACAACTCCAATCCGGGCGGTGCATTGCAAGAGCCTTTATTCGGCTATAGTACTAGCGGAATTTTTGGCTACTCGCATCTATTTGGCGGATATGCAGGCGCGCAAGCCGAGTATGTCCGGGTTCCCTTTGCGGATCATGGCTGTGTCAAAATTCCAGAGGGCATGACCGACGAACAAGCATTACCTATCTCAGATGCTTTTCCCACTGGCTATATGGGCGCGGATCTGTGTGATATTCAGCCGGGCGATGTGGTTGCGGTTTGGGGTTGCGGTCCGGTGGGATTGTTTGCGATCAAGAGTGCCTATCTATTGGGGGCAGAAAAAGTGATTGGCATCGATCGCTTTCCCGAACGCTTAGAACTCGCGAAAACACAGTGCGGCGCAGCGGTGATCAACTATGAAGAAGTGGATGCAGGCGAAGCGCTGAACGAAATGACGGGCGGACGCGGACCGGATTCCTGCATTGATGCAGTCGGACTCGAATCGCATGGCACTGGATTGATGGGCGTGTATGACGAAGTCAAACAAAGCGTTCGACTCGAAACCGATCGACCTCATGTTCTGCGTCAGATGATTGTTGCCTGTCGCAAAGGCGGCGTGATTTCCGTCATGGGAGTCTATGGCGGATTTGTGGACACAATCCCGATGGGAGCGGCTTTTAACAAAGGGCTGACCTTCAAAATGGGACAGATGCACGGACAGCGCTATATGCCCAAGCTGATTGATCATGTGCTGAAAGGCGATGTTGATCCAGCCTTTGCTTTCTCTCACCAGATGCCGCTGACGGAAGCCAAACGAGCTTACGAAATGTTCAAAAACAAGACCGATAAATGTATCAAAGTTTTACTGAGACCTTAACAATGAATGCTCTACGCAAAATTTTCTCAACTGTTATTTTAAGCGCTATTTTGTCGCTTGCTCTCTTCTTGGTTCCTAGCATTCCTGCTTTCGCTGCCATTACCCCTGATGAAGCAAAAGGCATTATTCGCGATTCTGATAGCATTCAAGCAGCAGGAGAAAAGCTTAGAGAAGCCGATTCTGCTGCGAAAGTTCGTCAAGGCTATGAGCTTGATACTGCCAAAGAAGTGCGCGATCGCAAAGGTCAACCCGCGATCGATGCCAAAGGTCAAGCTGACTTGATCAAAGAAACGAAGTCAGATCTCAAGGGCATGGTTGAAAACGTCAAAGAAAAGCTCAACTTAGATGAGCCGCTTGCACCGTCAACCCAAGAATTTTTAGGAATCCGCGAAGAAACTGCTGCACCGGATGGAAAAGTTTTAGTGCGTGAAAAACCAGGATACTATCAGCGCGATCGCTCCGCTGCACGAAGTGTTCAACCAACCCAATTTGAAGAGGCAAGATAGATGAAAGCGTTGTGCTGGCACGGTACGTTTGATGTTCGCGTCGAAACTGTTCCTGACCCAAAGATCCTCAATCCTCGCGATGCGATCGTCAAAATCACCTCAACTGCAATCTGCGGATCTGACCTACATATCTATGATGGCTTCATTCCGACGATGCAATCTGGCGACATTCTCGGACACGAGTTTATGGGCGAGATCGTCGAAGTGGGGGCTGCGGTAAAGAATCTCAAGATTGGCGATCGCGTGGTTGTTCCATTTACCATCTCTTGCGGGAATTGCTATTTCTGCCAAAAAGATCTCTGGTCATTGTGCGACAACTCCAATCCCAATGCTTGGCTGATTGAACCGTTATATGGTCACTCTCCGGCTGGATTATTTGGTTATTCCCACTTTTTCGGAGGGTATGCAGGCGGACAGGCAGAGTACGTTCGGGTTCCCTTTGCAGATACCGGATTGTTCAAGGTTCCATCTGACCTCACCGACGAACAAGTTTTGTTCTTAACCGATATCTTTCCCACGGGCTACATGGCAGCAGAACATTGCGATATTAAGCCAGGGCATGTCGTCGCCGTTTGGGGCTGCGGGCCGGTCGGACAGTTTGCGATCAAGAG
>DATJEM010000034.1:0-4767 GCA_035496615.1 Leptolyngbya sp. | reverse complement strand
TTTATAGCAATCGATTGTGGGGATTGTTGCCAATTTATCAACGAGTCTCCTGGGAAGAACATTTATTTGGGTTTCTCGGCGGAATTTTTGCGGCGCGATATTTACCGCAAATTCGAGAAGTTTTTACTCAATTTCTCATTTTTCTTAAACAGTTTGGATAAGGTCATTTAGCGTTATCGCCAATTCTCTAAATCCAAAGAATACACATTTTATAAATCGGCATTCTTGAAAACGAGAGCGAAAAAATGTGCGATCGATATTGCCCCAATCAAGATATCGGCATCCTGAATCGGTCTGTCGCAAATCAGCATGAAGGCTTGAAGCAGTTTCAATCCGTTCAAGATCGTCAATCAGCAATATTTCAACCATCAAACCAAGTTCTTCAAATTTCGATCACTGCCGCTTCGTATTTGAATATCGCAGTCCTCGCTTAGTTTCATAAAACGATGCTGATAAGCTCATCTTCAGGAATGTTCAAAACCTGCTGAAGTTGTCACTGCTGCAATTGCTCAATCATTCGAGCGATTCGCCTCTCAGCAAGTTTGGTAAAATCGGTTGCCTGAGGTATCCTTTTGCCCTTTAAAATCAGCTTGTAAACCCAATCTAATTGAGCAGTCACATTGCAAAATCTTCTAGAATGGCTGCGGCGATTTGAGGCCTTCTATGAAATTTCAACGCACTTCTTTAATTCTTGTGTTTGCTGCTTTGGTGCTAGGCGGCTTTGTTTATTACACTGAGTCGCAGAAGCCGCCCCAAGTCGATGAAGCAAAATCAGATGAGAAACCGCTTTTCAACTTTAAAGAGCAAGATGTACAAGCATTGTCGGTACAGACTCCGAAGCAGACTGTAGCATTCACAATCACCGCACCGAAAATTCCAGCAAACCAGAAAGAGACGAGTAAAATCAATGATTCGCCCTGGTTGATGCAGCAACCAGAAGTCGCGCCAGCGGATGAAAGTTCGATCGCGTTTTTGCTCAATCTGTTGGCAACTGCAAAAAGCGATCGCTCTTTCAGGATTCCCGCTGCCCGTAAGTCCGAGTTCGGTTTAGATCAGCCTTCTGCGACGGTTGATATTAAACTCAGCAATCAACAAACTCATCGATTAGTAATCGGTAAGCCAAATTTTAATCAAAACTTTCTTTATGCTCTAACTGATCCATCAGCCGACCAAAATCTTTCGGTATTACTCATTCCAATTAACTTTCAAAATGCGGTCGATCGCCCGTTAGTTGAATGGAAACGCGATAAACCGAAACCCACTTCTTCCCCTAGCCCTACCGTCTCTCCTCAATGAATTATCCAACTGCAACACTTCTCATTTCTTGCCCAGATCAAAAAGGTTTAGTCGCAAAAATTGCCAACTTCATCTATGCAAATGGCGGCAATATCATCCATGCGGATCAACACACCGACTTTTCTGCAGGGTTATTTCTCAATCGAATCGAATGGCAACTCGAAGGATTTCATCTACCGCGTGACGTGATTGCACCTGCATTTCAAGCGATCGCAACTCCTTTGAATGCGGATTGGCAGTTGCACTTCTCTGATACTGTGCCACGAATTGCGGTGTGGGTGAGCAAACAAGATCATTGTTTATATGATTTGATTTGGCGACAGCGATCGGGGGAATTGAAAGCAGAGATTCCGATCATTTTGAGTAATCACTTGGAATTATCAGCGATCGCGCAGCAGTTTGAAATCGAATTTCACCACGTTCCAATCACAAAAGAAACGAAGGTAGAGCAAGAAATCAAGCAGCTAGAAATTCTTCAAAAGCATCAAATTGATTTAGTCATTTTGGCAAAGTATATGCAGGTTTTGAGCGCAGATTTTATTGCTAAATTTCCAAAAGTGATCAATATTCATCATTCGTTTTTACCTGCGTTTGCGGGCGCAAATCCCTATCAACGAGCCTGCGAACGCGGCGTTAAAATTATTGGCGCAACGGCTCACTATGTGACAGAAAACCTAGACGAAGGGCCAATTATCGAACAAGATGTCGTGCGAGTCAGCCATCGAGATGATGTTAAAGACTTAATCCGTAAGGGCAAAGATCTAGAGAGAATCGTATTAGCGCGAGCCGTCAGATTGCATTTACAAAATCGCGTTTTAGTTTACGGAAATCGAACCGTTGTTTTTGGATGATATCCGCGATCGCTAGACTATCAAACTAGACTATCAAAAAGGCGAAAAAAAGCTCCCCGCGATGAAGTGTGAGGAGCCATGTATAGAAACGAGCAATTGCTCGATCGCTTATTTCCGCATGTCCTTTGCCATTTTTCGGAACATATCCATATCTGAGCCAGCTTTGCGCCGTTGAGCCGCACCACTATCCGTGGATGAAGCTTGAGCAGGCTGAGTCTCCACTTTCGGAGTTGAATTTGCTTGAGACTGTCCGGCAATCATGCGACCCATTGACGAAGTTTCCTGGATGTATTCGAGGATCTCTGAACTGCCCGCTGTTTTGGGAAAAGTGCGGCGGGTTTTTCGAGAAGTTTGCATATACTCCAGATTGCCGAAGGTTTGCGCTTCGGGCGCACCTAAAAAGTAAGCATCGTTCTCTTTGGGTTGACGAACGGGCTTCTCTTTTTTGGGACGTTCGACTTTTTCTTGTTTGGGACGTTCGACAGAGGCAGACTTCGATGTCTCATCAGGCTTTGATTTTGAAAAGAGTCCTCGGATGAATCCGGTCATGAAGTTCTCCTAACTGAGCGTCGTATTAGTTTTGGTAATGTTACATATTATCAAATTTATGAGCGACATAGGGTAAGTCGATCGCAATTCTCAACCTCAGTTACTTCCCCTGTTACCCAGGGAATGGGTCACAGTGAGGATAAGCAGAAACTCTAAAACTTATTTTGGGCGCGGCTTCGCTACCTTGCAGCCCATCCATTCCTATCCCCCGATCGAATGATAACTAGAGACCGATGCTTTCTGGAATCCCATCTTTTAGACTTGAAGCCATTCATGCGGACACAGATCTAACCGATCGGATAGACCTGGTTTAAATATTCTTTATGAGGACGGTATATGTTAACCAGAATCGGAATTGCCCTCGCTTGTGCAAGCGTTGTCTCGATCGCTACACCGAGTCAGGCAGAAAATCCACAACACGTTCAACGACTTGTGCAAACCGGAGAATGTTCCGGGTGTGATCTCGCAGGTGC
The DNA here is from genome assembly GCA_035496615.1 of Leptolyngbya sp. Taxonomy (GTDB): domain Bacteria; phylum Cyanobacteriota; class Cyanobacteriia; order Leptolyngbyales; family Leptolyngbyaceae; genus Leptolyngbya. The sequence continues at coordinate 1,598 of DATJEM010000034.1, read as the reverse complement.
AAACCTAAAGGAGATCCGCGTTTTGGGAGCTGATTTGCGGAATGCAAACTTAGAAAACGCGAACCTGACAGGTGCAAACCTAGAAGGCGCAGATTTGACGGGCGCAAACTTGAAAAATGCAAATCTCACCGCTGCTTATCTAACCAACGCAATCTTCGATCGCGCCAATCTAGCAGAGGCGAATCTATCCAGTGTCCAGATGTACAACGCTCATACCTTCGGCGCAGTGCTCAATGGTGTCAACATTCAGAACGCAGAAGTTTACGGCAGCGGCATTTCCGTCGGCGGCGAGTACTAACCCCCCAAAATTCGATCGAGAACCATCTGTGGCGAAATGTCTGCCATCTTTCCAGTTGGTGACTTGATGCTAGACAACTGATCGCTTTTGGGTAAACGCTTTTCTGGATCAGTTGCACCGAACAACGCCAGCGTAAACGTTTGAGCCGCGATCGCGCTGTATAGAGATGCACTATCTACACAGAGCATCAGGCTTGCACCTGCGATCATCGAAACAGATTGCCCAATGTTCTCCGGCGCGGTCACTTTTACTCCAGAGCAAAGCGCCACTAATTCCGAGGCGATCGCGGCAGCTTCTTGATCTTTAAGCACCACGATCGGCAAATCGACGTGCTTTTGCTGAAATCCCTGTACTACTTTTCGCCAGTTCTCGGCTGGATAGGCTTCCTCGCTTGTGCCGGGATAAATCAATACATATCTGCCGTCTTGAAGTCCGAGCCGCTTTCGCTCTGCATCTGCCCATTCTAGATCTTTTGCTGGAACGCTCACCGCAACTTCAGACAGAGGACGATCGATGTTCAGTCCCTGCAATAGATCGTGATACATCGTGCCCGCATACTGATCGGCATCAAGCGCGATCGTGTGGGTGAAGAACGGTCGATCCTTCTCGCTGCCGTAGCCGACTCGGATCGGAATCCCACTGAGCCAAATTAGAAACCCAATTCCGCGACGCTGGCTGAATGAAAGCGCCATGTCGTATTCTCGATCGCGCATCACCCCAAGTAGATTACTCCAGTCCGACAAGCTATTCCTGCCTTTGAAGTCAAATAGAATCGTATCGTTCACTGATTTGGAAATTCGGTAGGCTGCCTTTGCGATCGGTTCGACCACGACATCAATCTGAGCATCAGGATAGGTCGCCTTCAAATCATCTAGAGTGGGAAAAAATAGGATTTGATCACCAATTCCACCAGGAACTAGGGCAAGAATTCTCATAAGCTCGTTATTTTACGCTGGGATCACGCTGCAATTCAGCCCTTATTCTAAGGGAAGAAATCGCTCAAAGAAACCACCAAATCAAGGCAAATTCTGTTTTTTGCGAGGGTCTTGAGGGATCGACCCAAAAAAATGCCTCCAGGAGAACTGCTCGCTGGAGACAAAACATCTAAATCGACCAATCTAGCTGAGTGCGGTCGCCGATAAAGCCGCTTCTTTTAACAGCGCTGCCTTATCCAGTTGCTCCCAAGGCAACTCCAAATCGGGACGACCAAAATGACCGTAAGCGGCAACATCTTGGTAGAATCGACCGCCCCGTTCTCCCGGAAGTTTCTGCAAACCAAACTCTTGAATGATGCCTGCTG
>DATJEM010000033.1:0-3891 GCA_035496615.1 Leptolyngbya sp. | reverse complement strand
TCAGCATCAATGTCTATCTCATCTCAGTGTTCTACTCGGTTCGCGATCGTTGGCATCATATCGGTTTTGAGCCAGAATCCAGTTCAAGCCCAAACGACTTTTTCAGATGTGCGATCGGACGATTGGGCAGCCCCTTTTATTCGAGCGCTGGTCGATCGAGGCGTGATTGCTGGTTTTCAAGACGGTAGCTTTCGCCCCAACGAGCCTGTTACCCGCGCCCAGTTTGCCGCTCTCGTCGAAAAGGCGTTCGATCGACCTCCAGTCCGAGAAGCAACTTGCTTTGCCGATTTGCCAAGCGGATATTGGGCAACGTCTGCGATCGATGCCGCTTATCGGGAAGGTTTTCTCAGCGGCTACCCGAAAAATATATTCAATCCAGCCCAACCCATGCCCCGCGCTCAAGTGCTGGTTGCACTCACCAGCGGACTCCAATTTAAACCGGAAGGAAGCTACTTATCAGTCGTGACGTTCAAAGACCTGCGATCGATTCCGGCTTACGCCCAAGATGGGATATCAGCGGCAACTGAACGCAGACTGACGGTGAACTATCCAGACGTTGAAGTCTTGAATCCCAATCGATCTACCACGCGTGCGGAAGTAGCGGTATCAATCTATCAAGCACTTGTCGCTTCTCAGAAAGCGCCTCGGATTGGGTCGCCTTACATCGTTTATGACCATCCTTGATGACCATTCTTGAACTGTTAAGCCAGCGGAATCGTAAACCAGAATTGAGTACCTTCGCGATCGCTGGTTACGCCAATTTGCCCTTGATGCGCGGTGACAATTTGATGACACAAAAATAGTCCCAGCCCTAAACCAGTACGATGCTGATTCTGAGAGCCTCTAAGATAAGGTTTGATGAATAATTGATCGCACTGGGCAGGGTGAATGCCAACGCCATTATCTGCGATCGTACACTTCAATTCTGCGCCTACTTTCTCAGCTTGAAGAGTTAGCGTAATTTCGGGCGGATTATGTTTCAGCGCATTCGTCATCAAATGCTCTAAGACTCGTTTGAGATGGATCGAATCGGCTGAAATCATCGGGAGAGAATCCGGAATCTGATGATCAAGAATGACTCGATTTTGAGTCAGCAACGGTTCTAGAGATTGCACTGTTTGAGCGACGATCGCTCGCAACGAAATCGGCTGAAGATTGAGAACAATTTTTTGAGATTCGTGTGTATGGTCTTCTAACAGAGAGCTAATCAAATTAAGCTGTCGATCGCTGCTGTCTACAATCCGATCAAGCATCGATCGAGAGATTGAAACCGTCTCATTTGACTTGGATTGCAGCCGTTTTAGTACCATTAATGTTCCGATTGCAGGCGTTCTCAAATCATGAGTCACGGCATGAATCAGCGTATCTTTCGCCTGATTTGAAGAGTGTAATTCGAGCATCTTTTGCTGCAATTGGGCGGTGCGCTCTTGCACTTGAGATTCCAAATCAGCCGCAAATCCTTGTACCTGTTCGTACAATCGACCTTGCTGCAAGGCGAGTTCCATCTGAGTTGCCAATCGATCGAGCAGTTCGATTTCAAATACCTGCCAGGCTCTCGGCGCTCCGCACTGATTCACGTTCAATACACCATACAATTTCCCATCTTGGCGAATCGGAATACCGATACTCGCTTTGATTTGATACCTCTGATAGTAGGCGGTGAGAAGCTCGTTGTTCTCCACTTTGCTTGAATCTGAATTAATCCGAATCGGAGCTTGAGTAAACATCTGGTGAACGTCTGCCAAAACGGGGTGAGACGATCGCATTCCTAGCATCGGACTCCATCCCGATCCAACCGCTTCTGCAACTACTCCCGTCACGCCCTGCGAATCAAACACACTGATATAAACCCGATCGGCATTGAGAAACTCCCGCACTTCTGCAACAGTTGTATTTAGCACCTCAGCGACATCAAGCGATCGACGAATTCTGAGCGTGCTTTCAGCCAAAAACTGATCTTGCTCGATTCGCTGTCTGAGCAAGGTTTCGACCTGCTTCCGTTCTGCGATCGCAGCCGCTAAAACCAGCGCGATCGTTGCCATCACCCCGATGAAAATCTGAATCTGAAAGAGTTCGTTCTGAATCGTGGCGCTGTCCCTAAAACCGCGATCGATCTGCGCTACACCCCACACAGAAACAAACGAAGCAATCAGCAAACAAATCACGGTTCCCCGCTGTCCCAATCGCAAGGCTGCCCAGACAATAAACAGAAACGGCGAGTACTGAAGTAGCGGAACGGCTGCACCCCGTAAGGGTGCCAGCGTCCCCGTTGCGGATAGCTGGCTGAATGAAGAATTTAAGATCATCCAGCTACTCATCACAATCAATCCCAACCAAACTGCAAACTCGATCGCTCGACGACGCAACAAAGCCATTTTTAATCTGCCATAGGCGGCTGACCACGAGCGCGGCAGCGGAGTCGATCGACCCGACCAAACCACGATCGCAGGAGTCAACACCAAAATTGAAACCGCATCACCCAACCAAATCACAATCCAATGCCCGACAATCTCAGGACTAGACACGATTCCAGCCAGATATCCATTCAGCGTACTGATACTGGCATTCAAACTCGGTGCAATCACTGACGCAATTCCCACCAGTGCGAGAACATCCCGGACTCGGCGCAGCGATCGCTGAAAGCCCACTCGCTTCAGCAAATTTACGGCAACCAGCACTTCGAGCGTATTGCCCAATGCCGCCACGATCGCGGTACTCCAGCTAATGTGATCCAGCGATCGACCAAATAACACGGCTCCAAGGAACACTCCGAGCCAAGAGTTGCGGTTGCATAACAGTACGCCTGCAAGCGCGATCGCAATCGGTGGATACAACACGGAGGCGGTCGCTTGAGTATGAAGTTGGACGATCGCGAAGGTGAGTTTAGCGCTGACAAAGTAGGCGGCTGCAAGAACGGCGATCGCCACCCACGAAGGTTTAGGGCTAAATGGCTTCAACCACATGGCACAGACAAAAACTGCTTGGGGTCTGCCATGCTTTCAATCTCCAACGCAACGAAAATCAGTCTAACCCAACCCACTGTGAGGGACTGACTCAACTAAAGTAAGAGGAGCGCCCTGAAGACGACTTCCCCCGACTGGGTGAGTTAGATCGTAATTTATACCCGTATTCCACCCGTTAAGTCAGAACTAAATGAATGCTGTTGAGTTTTGTCAGGTTTCTTATCAGTTAAATCAAAAATGGCTGATTTCGGATCTGAGCTTCACCATTTTTCCGGGAGAAACGATCGTACTGCTCGGTCGGAGCGGCTGCGGCAAAACGACTACGCTGAGATTGATCAATCATTTAATCGTTCCAACCCGTGGAGAAGTCAGGGTCAACGGTCGATCGACGAAGGATTGGAACCCGATTCAACTGCGACGACAGATTGGATATGTGATTCAAGAAGTCGGATTGTTTCCGCATTTTACCGTGGCGCAGAATATTGGCGTGGTGCCGTCGTTGCAGCGGTGGGAGCCGGATCGAATTCAATCCCGCGTGACAGAATTGTTGGAGGGGGTGGGACTAGAGCCGGAGCGGTTTTACGATCGCTACCCGCATGAACTATCAGGCGGACAGCGGCAGCGAGTCGGAGTCGCACGGGCACTAGCGGCTGATCCTCCGATCTTATTAATGGATGAACCGTTTGGAGCGCTCGATCCGATTACGCGCATGGAACTTCAGCAAGAATTTGCCCGATTGCAACAGCAATTAGAAAAAACGATCGTGTTTGTGACCCATGATATTCACGAAGCCTTTAAGCTGGGAACGCGGATCGGATTGATGCAGGCAGGTCAGATCGTCGAGTTGGGAACGCCCGCAGAATTTGCGCGATCGACGCACCCCGAAGCCCAAGCGTTTATGAGCGTGAACGAGACATGGAATTTTTGA
>DATJEM010000032.1:0-4138 GCA_035496615.1 Leptolyngbya sp. | reverse complement strand
GTGGTGAATGAAATTGAAGCTTATAGTCCGATTCCAATGCAGAAGCTAGCGGTTGATGGGGGAGCGTGCGAAAATAACTTTCTGATGCAGATGCAGGCAGATTTATTGGGCATTGCGATCGAGCGTCCCGTTATTCGAGATACAACCGTTCAAGGGGCGGCATTTGCGGCGGGACTTGCCTGCGGATTTTGGCAAAGCTATGAACACTTGATCGAACGACGGGTGATCGATCGCGTTTTTGAACCGAGTGGAACTTCGCTGCAATCTAACTTTGAACAATGGCAAAAAGTGGTCGATCGCACCAAATTTTTATCGATCGAATAAGCTCACAAACCGTCCTGCTGCAAGCGTTCAATCTCACAAATGACGCGATCGCGGCTTGCAGAGAGGTGCGACACAATCATTTCTACCGCTTGGTCTGCATCTCGATCGGCGATCGCCCGATAAATTTCTCGATGCTCCTGTCGAATCTCTAACACTTGCGGATTGTGCTGCAAGGTTTGAATTCGCAGCAATGCCATTTGATCGAAGACTTGATCCAACAATGAAGTTAGCCACAGATTGCCGGAACTTCGGGCAATCGATCGATGAAATTGATAGTCCAGATTCAGTAGATGCGCGTTTGTAAACTGCAATTGATCGGTTTGTTCCGCCGCTACTACCAAATCTTGCAGTGCGTTAATTTCGCGCTCTGTTGCGGTTTCGCAAGCTCCCGTGACAGACAATTGCTCTAATGCAATGCGGCAGGTATAAAGCTGCACGGCATCCTGCATCGATAACGTTGCAACTCTGAGGGTTCCGGCGGCATCGATCGTGATCAAATTTTCTTGTTGAAGCTGTCGAATGGCTTCTCGAATTGGAGTCCGACTGACTTGTAATTGTTTTGCAAGTTGCGTTTCAATCAGTCGCGTTCCGGCGGAAATTTCGCCCGATAAAATTGCCGATCGCACCGCCTGATAAGCCTGTGCCTGTAAAGACTGCTTGCGGGCAAGGGGAGCCATCCGCTCAGAGCCTTCGGATGAATTGATTTGTTCGTTGCTTAAATACAAGCTGCCTTAACCTTCCCTTTACTCGACTGAATCACGATACTATAAATCTTCGTTTTTTTGCATCATGGTTTCGCGTGCAGAAGTCTATTGTAAGTTCTTAATAGATAGTTTGGTCGCCAATTTGTCATCGTATAACCAATGTAAATCAATAGCGAGGATATCACGACAACGGGAAGCGAAAACGGCAGAAAGTAAGCATGGCGAAAATCACGATCGAGCATTTTACGAACGCGATCGACCAACACTGCTAATTTATCTGAAAATCCAGACATCGTAGATTCTGCAGGGGTGGAATGTAACTGCTTCTGCCAGTAATAATCATGCCCAATGAGCAAAAATCGCCAGAAAAAATGAGCTAAACCATTCGGTGGAGCATGAAGCGCCCGCGCTTGAGGCTGTTGCCAAATGATTGTTCCTGACTGAACTAATTGATGAGCATGAACCGCACAGTTACCACGATAAAGCGGCAGATCAGTCGGAATCGGATGAGCAAGTAAGAACGATCGACGAAAAGCAACATTGTTCAGAAAATAGTGTGTTCCCGGTGTTAATTTTGTTCGTCCGGAATACTGTGGAAAAATGTATCCTAATGCCATTGCTGTTCCGTAGATTCCGACACCGCTCGTGGTCGTTTCACCTGCAACAATTTGAATCTCTGCTGATTCTGTAAACGGCGTTAGCATCTTTTTCAACCATCCCGATTCATACACACAATCCGAATCGTAATAAACGACAATTTCTCCAGTTGCTAACTTCGCGCCCAGCATTTTCGACTGATAATATTCCGTTTCTGATGGAGCCGAACAGACTTTAATCCAGCGATATTGCTGCGTTAATCGCATCAACAATTCTTCAGGAATATCACCACTCTCAATGAGTAGCACTTCACACGCCTCGATTGGAGACGGATCTTGATTTGCCAAACTTGACAGCGATCGAATCAATCCAGCGAAATCAGCGGTTGCCAGATTTTCGGTTTCTAGAACGATCGAAAAACTCAGCCCGGTGAACATTAGATCTCCTCAACCGCACGATCGCGGTAGTCTAGATTAGCTTTGGAATCGACTATGACTTCTCGCATGATTCAAAAAATTTATACTGATGGCGCTTGTTCTGGCAATCCTGGCGCAGGCGGCTGGGGCACGGTGGTTTATTTTAATGATGGCACAGTGCATGAATTAGGCGGCTATGCTCCAGACACCACCAACAATCGGATGGAAATGCAGGCGGCGATCGCGGCACTCGATTTTTTCAAAACTTCAGGACAATCGCAGGTGATCGCGCTGTATACCGACAGCGAATATGTCAAAAATGGCATTACAAAATGGCTCCCCGGCTGGAAGAAGAAAGGCTGGAAAACTTCGGCTGGAAAACCCGTCCTGAATCAGGATCTTTGGGAACAACTGGATCAGCTTGATTCGCCTAAAGTGGAGTGGCGCTATGTGCGAGGGCATTCTGGTGATCCCGGTAACGATCGCTGCGACACGATTGCTCGATCGTTTTCTCTCGGCAAACAGCCTCCGCTCAAAACGCCTGACGCTCAAATTCCTGACGCTCAAATGCCCAAATCTCCCATCGTTCTCGTTCCAGAGGGTGCCATGTCTGATACTTCACAGCCGATCGATTCCTTAGAGAGCCTGCCGCGTGAAGTCCGAGTCGAACATCTTCGCAACTTGGTCGATGCGCTGCGGATGGCAGATGAGATTGCCAGCAAAGGCTATTTGATCAGCAGTTCTGAGCTTGCGGATTTGATGGATATTAATGCGAATGCGGTGACAAGTCGCGGCGATCATTGGGTCTGGCGCAATTGGGTGGTGTCGCGAGTGCGGCGAGAAGGAAATCAGATTTTGTGGCAGTTGGAACGGGTGGACTGAAGCGATCGCGGTTCTCATTTGAATTAATCGCGGTTCTCGTTTTAGCGGTTGTGATGTGAGCAAAGCGCGATCGTGGCTCAAACTTGCACCAGTTGACTGACCGAGATCACCGTCTGCCGTGCCCAATCATCTGCTGCTAGAATCTCTTCTAGTCCAGGCGTTGAGCGATTTTGATTGGTGTAGCGATCGCACGTTTCTTCGATCATTTTCGGAATGTCCAGGAACCGGATCTTTTCTTCCAAAAATAGCGCCACTGCTTGTTCATTCGCTGCATTCAACACCGCAGGCATACAGCCCCCCGATCGACCTGCCGCATACGCCAACTTCATGCAAGGATATTTTGCGTGATCTGGTTCTCGGAACGTGAGCGTCCCCAGTTTGACCAAATTCAACCGCTCCCACGTCGTCGGCACTCGATCGGGATACGACAGCGAATATAACAGCGGTAGCCGCATATCTGCCCAGCCCAACTGTGCCAGCACTGAAGTATCTTGTAGTTCGATCAGCGAGTGAATGATACTTTGCGGATGAATCACAATTTCAATATCGTCGTAGTCCACTCCAAATAAATAATGCGCTTCGATCACTTCTAAGCCTTTATTCATTAACGTGGCAGAATCGATCGTAATCTTTCGTCCCATTGTCCAATTCGGATGTTTGAGTGCATCTGCAACGGTGACGGATGCCAACTGCTCGACGGGCAGATCTCGGAACGAACCGCCGGAAGCCGTCAGAATAATCTTTTTCAATCCTCCGTCGGGCACCCCTTGCAAACATTGAAAAATCGCAGAATGTTCTGAGTCTGCGGGCAGCAGCTTTACGCCGTGTTTTTTGATCAACGGCAGTACAACGGGTGCGCCTGCAATGATCGTTTCCTTGTTCGCTAAAGCAATATTTTTCTTGGCTTCGATCGCGGCAATGGTCGGCATCAGTCCTGCACATCCCACAATTCCGCTCACCACTGATTCTGCGTCTCCGTAGCGCGCCACTTCGACAATCCCGGATTCACCTGCAAGCACGATCGGTTGAGGAGTCAGATCCGCGATCGCGTCTTTGAGTTCTGCGACTTTATCTTCGTCACAGATGGCAACGATTTCTGGACGAAAGGCGCGAATCTGCTGCGCGAATAACGCCACATTGCGTCCTGCTGCCATTCCAACGATGCGAAACTGATTGGGATGCTGGGACACGATATCGAGCGTTTGGGTGCCGATC
>DATJEM010000031.1:0-2647 GCA_035496615.1 Leptolyngbya sp. | reverse complement strand
AAACTTTGAGCAGAATCAAATATTCATAAAACGCCTGCAATATGCACCAGGTAAAGCCAGGATAGCCATCGAGAATGCCACCGAGCAGAACGTACATATAGAAAAATCGAATCAGCGGGCGAAACGGTAGACGCAGCGAAAGATCTTTTAACGCACGCCGCCGCTCGACTTCCGATCGACCCCAAACCAGCGATCGCCAGTCCAGCGATCCGGTTTCGAGCTGGTTTAAAGTTTCGATCGCTTCATTGGTCGAATAGCGATTGTGTTTATCAATCCAGCGGCTAAACCCCTTACCCGAAGTGTAGTGCGGATAAGTTTCTTGCAGAAATCCGGTTGAGCCTTCAATGACTTCGCGTTCTGTATGTCCGTAGTCGGTAAACCAAACTTTCTCTCGCTGAAACAGTCGGAGTTGATAACGCGGGTACTGGGTACTGTGACGAATCCATTTGCCCATAAACATCACCCGTTCGGCAACGTAATACCCGGCGTGTTTAGCGGATTGAATTGTGCTGAGACATTCTTGAAACAGTTCCGGAGTCATGCGTTCATCAGCTTCGAGAATGTAAACCCAGTCGTGTTTGACGGGAACCGATCGCAGCATCCAAGTTCGCTGTTTGCCGTGGCTCTCAAATTCGTGCTGAACCGTTCTAACCGGATAAGATTGGGCGATCGAGATCGTGCGATCGCTGCTGTAAGAATCCACAACTACGACATCATCTGACAACAACGCGGACTCGATACAAGCAGCGATTTCGACTTCTTCGTTGTGGGTCAGGATGAATATTGAAAACATAAAAAAGATGAAGGGAGCAAAAGGGGAAAATGCCCGAAAAGATTTCTAGGCTTTTCTATTTCTCCCCTTTTTGACACTTCATCTCTCAGGATCGATCGTTTTTTAGCGCATCACGGGCTTGCGCCTGCCGCCCAAAGCGCCCATTTCTTTCAAACCTGACCAACCGATAATGAAATATCCCAGCGAAAGCAGCAAACTACTGATACCGACTCGAATTCCGGTTTTCCAGAACTCGCCTCTTGCTTGCTTTTCAGCATTGGCGCGGTTTTCACGAATGGTCGTTAGCTGCGTGTTGCGGAATTCTTTGGCGCGATCGCCGATCGAATTCGGATTGGCTTTAAGCGCTTGCAGTTCTTTTTGGGCGCGTTGTGCTTGCACAAGCTGGTCGCCCTTGAGTTGTCCAGCGGCAATTGCGGCATCAATCTGCTTTAGCTGGTCGTCTAGCTGTTTTGCCTGATTTGGATCGCGCAGGGCAGCGGTAATTTGCTGTTCTCGCTGCTGGACTTGAATATTCAGTTGATTCTCGGCATCTTTGGCTTGCTGATCGATTCGCTCTAGTGCCTGATCAGAGACTTGGCGCGTATTGTTCAAATGCAGCGGGAAAGCCACGAGGAAGATCAAGCCGAACAACATCGACAGGAGTAATGCCCAAAACCGGAACGTCGTCAACGGCTTGCCGCGATCGCCAACCGCTAAAGTGCCAGTTTCGAGAAATGAACCTGCAAACAAAAAGCCCAACCCAACCATTGGGATTACGCCGCGATCGACGATTTGGGTAACGACGCTGGCAAACCAAGCCTTGTCCGAAAAATTAGGCGGAATCAAAACCGAAACGTAATCTACCAGCGATGACACAATCAGAATGATGCCAATCAGCCGTAAGATAAAGGGGGCGGTGGGAGAAGAATGCGTTGCTTTCATCGGACTTTTTACAGTTCTAACGGTTGTCTACGGTGTCGCAAATGGCTCAAACCTGAATGGGCAATGGAGCGCATTGAATGAACGAATGGTCTAGCGATCGAAATAAAGTAGCTTTGGAAACTCAGTTATTTTACACGGGTTATCTCACGATTCAAACGCAGAAACACTGAGGAAAGTCAGCATCATCCGAGAATGAATCTCGCAGCATCTGAGGTTTGCAACCGCATACAGAGGGTAACACTGCTACGGTTAGAAATGACAAGCTTTTTTGGCTTGAAAAATTAGAGAACAGGCTCTACCTTGTTGGGTATATGGTGTTGGTTAATGGATACAAGTTCCCCCTGCACAAGGATGCAAATTGCTGTACTCGCACAGAAGCTAAATATTTATACACTCCAAAGCGTGGCGGTCAGTCAAAATCACATCATTGTGCCGATGCTGGATGGGCAGCTTTTGCAGATTGCACCGGATGGAACGAGGACTTCGATCGTCAATCTCGTTACGTCTGAATTGGGCGTTCCGTTTGGAATTATTGACCAAGCACAAGATTTGATCGTGACGGTTTCAGCTTATTTGCCGCAACATTATCTAGTGCGGGTGAAACTGGATGGAAAAGTGGAAACGATCGCAGATTTGACGCAGCGCAGCGGGCTGTATGGTGCGCCCTTTGGAGTCGCAATTGATCAGGAAGACTACTTAGTCACGATTTCAACCGACGTGATTAATTCGACGAGTGAGTTAGTCCGAGTTCGTCCAAACGGGAAAATGAGTCTTGTCGCAAAGCTATCTCAGTTTGGCAATCCGTTCGGGCTAATTGTTCAGGATCAGTCTGTCGTCGTGGCGCAGTCGTATGGGCAATTGATCCGGGTGGGAATGCAAGGCGAAGTGGCGACGATCGCGGATCTAAAAGCATTAGGATTCGGAATTCCGTTT
>DATJEM010000030.1:0-4177 GCA_035496615.1 Leptolyngbya sp. | reverse complement strand
GCTCACAAAGAAGCCCATCAGCATTGCACCAGTGATATTGATGATCAATGTGCCATAGGGGAAATGTGTGCCAAACCATTGTCCAAACAGCAGCGTCAGATAGTAGCGGCTCAATGCGCCGGGAATGGCTCCGAGACTGATCGCGATCGCGCCCCGAAAGGCGGGGTCTAAGTTTGCAAAAAGATTCATCTTAGTTCTGCTGGTTGCGATTCTTTGGCGGATTTAATTCTAGGCATTTCGCATTCGCAGATTCGTATGCTTGCATATAGTCTTTACCGCCCAGCATTTCATCACCGTAGTACTCGTAAGGGGTCGATCCATAGATGGGTAATGGAGCATCTTCAGGATAATCTTCTTTAGCCTCGTCGATCGCTTTCTTAAGCTGTTTCGCAGTTAGTTTCTGAGCAGGATAGTAATATAGTTGTTCAGGTTTGCGGTTGAGATGAGGAAAACTTGGATCAACTAAGCGATCGTCTAGCTCTAGCCAGCTATGTTCTATCGGTTTAGGAGATGAACCCGCAAACGTAATGAAGCCCTGAACATAGAGCGCACCTTCAACGGTTGCGATCGCGTTTGCGGCATTCTGAAAGCTAGCTTTGGTTTTACTGTTGATGCGGGCTGCGACATCAATCGATTGTTCGGCATCGAGGGGCTTATCCATCTTGAGTCAATACGATTCAAACTTCTTTAGCCTTTATTATAGGGAATTGCGCCGATTTTCCCAGGGTTCCAGCAGAACTTGAAGAACATAGACGATCGCAATCAGCGCCCTGCTCACCCTCTAGGGAGTTAATTTCTGCATCAATACGGTATGAGAGACGACCCAATCCTGATAAGGTGACGAAAATTGATCGCACGGAATAAGTTATGTCTTCCCTATTCGCTGATGCTTCACAACGATTGCAGCAAGCTCTCAAATACACAAAGCTATCTGAAGATGCGATCGAGTCTCTGAAATATGCTAAAGCTGCGCTCTGCGTCTCAATTCCAGTCCGAATGGATGATGGATCACTCAAAGTATTTCAAGGCTATCGCGTTAGATACAACGAGGCGCGGGGAGCAGGGAAAGGCGGCGTTCGCTATCATCCCGATGTGAGCTTAGATGAAGTGCAGTCTCTAGCGTTTTGGATGACGTTTAAATGTGCAGTGTTGGATCTGCCGTTCGGCGGCGCGAAAGGGGGAATCACAGTCGATTCCAAAGAACTATCGCCGTTTGAGTTAGAGCGGTTGAGCCGGGGATATATTGATGCGATCGCGGACTTCATCGGGACTGATGTAGACATTCTTGCACCGGATGCTTATACAAATTCTATGATCATGGGCTGGATGATGGATCAATACAGCATCATTCGGCGGCAAAAGACACTGGGCGTAGTCACTGGAAAGCCGATCGCAATGGGCGGTAGCTTGGGACGAGATACCGCAACCGGAATGGGAGCTTTGTTCGCGATCGAAGCGATTTTGCCGAAGTTTGAAATGCAAGCTAGGGATACTACGATCGCGGTACAAGGATTTGGAAATGCAGGAGCAACGATCGCGCAACTCCTCTATCAAGCGGGATACAAAATTGTTGCCGTGAGCGATTCTAAAGGGGCAGTTTATTCTGAAACTGGATTAGATATTCCTATGATTCGGCAGCATAAGAATTCGACCCGTGAGATGCGAGCAGCTTGTAGTGTTTGCGGCGTTGCGGATTACGATCAGATCAGCAATCAAGAACTACTAGAGTTAGATGTTGATATTCTCATTCCGGCTGCATTGGAAAATCAAATTACTGAAGTCAATGCAAGCAAGATTCGAGCAAAGCTAATTTTTGAGCTTGCGAATGGCCCAACCAATTCCGCTGCTGATGCCATCCTGGAGCAGAAAGGAATCTATGTTTTTCCCGATATTTTGATCAATGCAGGCGGTGTAACGGTGAGCTACTTTGAATGGGTGCAAAACCGCAATGGATTGTATTGGACACTCGACGAAGTGAATCAACAGCTTCAGCGCAAAATGGTTGAAGAAACTGAGCAAATCTGGTCGATCGCACAAGAACTCTCGATTTCTGTGAGAACAGCCGCGTATGTTCAAGCATTGCGACGATTGGGAACGGCGATCGATGCTAAAGGAACACGCGACGATTACGCTGGGGGCAGCTAAATTTTACAGGCGATCGGAGCTTGTAGATTGCGATAATCGCACGATCGCGACAAAAGCCGCTCTAACTCAACAGCGACTAGGAAATCGGTTCACTCGCGAAGTCTTTTGGGTATCTTTCAGATGTATTCTCAGCTTCCATCTCGTGAATGATCGTGGTTTCCCTTTCCAGCAAAAACTATATGGATCGAACTCTTCAAACTCAAGCTATCAATGCCGCGATCGTCAATATCAGCGGTCGTCAGAGAATGTTATCTCAGCGATCGGCATTGTTCTGCATGAGGTTGGTTTGTAGTCAGGATGCCGCAGAATGCGAAACGTTGCGGCAGGCTTTGCGAGAGATTGTGGCATTGATGGAACAGTCACACAGCGGATTAATTTACGGTAATGTTCAGTTGAATTTACCCGGACATCCTTCCGCAATCGTTCGATCGATGTATTTTGAGCCGCCTTTGAACTTAGATCAACAGGTAAAAAGCTATCTTGCGAATGTGTCGGCACTGTTGGACGATCGAGAATTAACCCTGGATAATCCTAAACTGAAGATCATCATTGATGCAGCTTCAACAGCATTATTAACCGCATTAAATAAAGTTGTAAGCCAGTATCAGCGGGAAAGTGAGGCTGAACAGCAGTTGATTTCAGCCCAGCAGTTTGAGCTTTACCAGCAGAGTTGCAGTGCGGCTGAGACTGCTCAAAATCAAGCCAAACAGCTACAGCAAGCACTGGTTGACCTGCACCAAGCACAGACCAAACTCATTCAGTCTGAAAAAATGTCAAGCTTGGGTCAACTTGTAGCAGGAGTGGCACACGAGATCAACAATCCGGCAACCTTTATTCGAGCAAATCTACCTCATCTTCAAGAAAACGTGATAAACCTGCTGGAGATTTTGCACCTTTACCAGAAACATTGCAGCGTTCCGATCGCTGAGATTGAAGCACAGTCAGAGAAAATCGATCTGGAATTTCTCCAAACCGATCTGCCCAAAATTCTCACTTCGCTCAGGTCAGGAGTCGATCGAATTGATCAGATTGTTCTATCACTGCGTAACTTCTCGCGCATGGATGAAGCTGATTGTAAGATCGTAGACATTCACGATGGCATTGAGAGTACTTTATTGATGTTGCAGCATCGATTACAAAAAAGTTCTGCAATTTCTGTGATCAAGAACTATGGAATATTGCCGCCTGTTGAATGCTTTGCAAGTTCTCTCAATCAGGTTTTTTTTCAGCTTTTGACTAATGCGATCGATGCCCTAGAAGCGAGTCCTAATCCGGCTCAAATTACCATTCAGACCCAAAAGATTGATCCGGAATGGGTAGAAATCACGATCGCGGATAACGGCTCTGGAATTCCCAAATCGATTCAGCAACAGATTTTTGATCCGTTTTTCACGACTAAACCGATCGGAGAAGGAACCGGAATGGGCTTGGCGATTTGCTATCAAATTATCGTTGAAAAACATAGAGGGAAGATTGTATGTTCTTCGACACCCGATGTAGAAACAATATTTGTAATCCAAATTCCCACAGTTCAGAGGTCTTGCGATCTCTAGGATTCTCGCTCCACGAGAATGACATTCTCTGTCACTTTCTCGAAGGTGTCATCATGGCTAATGACAAACAGTTGGCGGAGAGATTTGATGTTTGAAATCGCTTCTGCCAAACTTTCTCGCCTGGGTCGATCCATGTTCGTTGTCGGTTCATCGAAAAAGGCGATATCAATGTCTGCCAACACTTTCAACAATGCAAGACGTACCGCCAAAGCTGCACACATCTGCTCCCCACCAGAGAGATTAACGAACCTGCGAGAATGTGCGCCTTCTTGAACAACGATTTCATAGTCGCGCGTCCATTCTAGGGCAACATTTGGGCGGTTGAGCAATTCGCGAAATAAGCGATCGGCTTCATAAGAAATACTCTGAACATAGCGCTCTGTGATTCTCGGTGCTGCATCTTTGTAAGATTTTCGAGCAAATTTGATGAATCGCTCTGCTTTTTGCTTCTGCTTGAGTTGTAATTGTGCTTCTGTTCG
>DATJEM010000029.1:0-3885 GCA_035496615.1 Leptolyngbya sp. | reverse complement strand
TTCTCGCAGAACCCGATCGCAGCTTTTATCAAGCTCTAATCTACGCTCTCGCCCAGCAATACAACGCGCCACTTTTTCAGCCACATCTGACAATTCATAGCGGCGATCTCGCACTCGCCGAAGCTTCTCAGTTGCTTCAATCGATCGACATCGTGCTAGAAATTGCTCAAATCAAACATTCTGATCAATTCACCAAAACGCTATTTATCCAGTTTTTCTCAAATCCAGAATTAACTCAACTCAGCAAGCTGTTTCAGCATCACTTCCATTCAGTTTATGACCTTGATCCGCATTTAAGTTTAATTTATGCGCCACCCTCTGAAAGATGGTCTGAGATGGAAAAGCGATCGCTCACTCAAAACATTCAACCGCGCGATCGTGTTATTCGCTTCGATCGAATCGCTGCAATGATCATTCCAACCCCTCCCCAAACTCGCGAAGATGTCGAGGCTTGGCAAGAAATTGTCTAAAACCTACAAAAACTTTCTGCGTTCTCGCTTCGGCATGGGCAAATTTCGGGAAGAATGAAAATCTTCTTGAACCTTGTGCGTCAAACGACGAGACACTTGGCGCACCACTTGGCGCAGAATTTGGTCGCCCGTATTCCGAACTAGCGCCTCCGGGAGCGCATGAATGAATCGCGGAAACTGAATCGCAACGCGCAAATCAAGCTGCCATTGCACTTGAGTCATTTTTGCGGTCGGATCAATGCGGCTAGGATGCTCAACCAGGTTCAATGCTGCCTGAAAGTCAACCTCGTAGCCCAAGAACATCGCCCCCGGAACCGGAATCGTTTCAATCCGATATACTCCTGCTTGCTGCGGGAGTAAGTTCAAACCGACTTTGGGTTCGACATCGTAGCCGAATGCGCCAAAATGCCCAATAATCAGCGCGTAGCTGTTTTGATCGATCGCTTCGACCTGCATCGGATGAGCGCAGCGGCGAAACCAATCTTGATGCACGTCGAGGTACTGCGCCACCGTTTGAGCATCAGCATTCATCTCCATACAGTCAACGAACTGACTCGAAAAAAAGGTTGGTTCATTCACAAGCGTCTCCGCACCCTGTGACGACTGAGACGGGGTTCCACTCAAGCCAGAAGCATCAGTAGAGCGGGTGAAGTTAGGATTGACGAAATCCGAAGGATCGGTCGGTTGCGATTGCATTCACTCTATATCCATTTACCGTAGTTCTAGGTCAAGGTTCCCTAAAGGATACTGATAGGCTCCAATTTTGGCAGAAGGCTCTCCCGAAAATTCATTGAATCGATACGTTTATTCAGAGCGGA
Source organism: Leptolyngbya sp. (assembly GCA_035496615.1). Taxonomy (GTDB): domain Bacteria; phylum Cyanobacteriota; class Cyanobacteriia; order Leptolyngbyales; family Leptolyngbyaceae; genus Leptolyngbya. Next base: position 2,597 of record DATJEM010000029.1, on the reverse strand, counting down.
AAGGGGGATTCGCCGATTCGCAATTGGCTTTACAAAAGTTAAGAATCATCTCTGTCCTGTATCTTACTCCGCGTGCAAGGCTTCTGGAAAGTTATAGCAAAAAAAATCAGACATTGCTGGGGATCAGTTCTTTCTTTGGTGCGATGTAGATTAAAGGTGGAACACGCGAAAACTATTGAACACTAGATTAGGAAAGATTGATGAAAGCATTTGTCGCAGGGGCAACCGGAGAAACCGGACGGCGGATTGTTAAGCAGTTGGTTGATCGAGGGATTTCAGTCCGAGCATTGGTTCGAGATGTGGAAGCTGCCCGATCAATTTTGCCGCCGCAAGTTGAATTCGTTGAAGGAGATGTCTTGGACGGGGCGCAGTTAATTGGCGCGATCGCTGACGCTACTGTGCTTTTGTGTGCTACCGGAGCCAAACCCAGCTTTGATCCCACACAGCCTTACAAAGTAGATTACGAGGGCACAAAAAATCTGGTCGATGCGGCAAAAGCGAAGGGAATTGAGCATTTCGTTTTTGTTAGTTCGCTTTGTACTTCAAAATTCTTTCACCCGCTGAATTTATTTTGGCTGATTTTGGTGTGGAAAAAACAAGCTGAAGAATATCTGCAAAAGAGCGGACTCACTTATACGATCGTGCGTCCGGGCGGACTAAAAAACGAGGATAACGAAAACGCGATCGTCATGTCCTCGGCTGATACGCTCTCAGAGGGCAGTATTCCCCGCACAAAAGTTGCTCAGGTTTGCGTTGAATCGCTGTTTGAGCCAAGTGCCCACAACAAAATTGTTGAAATTGTGGCAACCCCGGAAGCGGCTCCGAAACCCATGGCTGAGTTATTTGCTCAGGTGGCTTGAACGGTGAGCGGAATTTTGATTCTAAACTCTGTTCCCTGATGGGGAGCGGAGAGGCACGTTAGCGATCCATGATGCTTGTTGATGATCTGATAGCTAATGGAGAGTCCCAACCCGGTTCCGGTACCAACTGGCTTAGTCGTGAAAAAGGGATCGAAAATCTTACTGCGGATCCCATCCGGAATACCATTCCCGTTGTCTTTGATGCAGATTTGGACATGATCCCGTCCAACGGATTCTGTTGTAATTAGAATCATGAGACTGCTGTCGTTTCGATCGCGCAGCGCATCGATCGCGTTGCTCAGAATATTCATAAACACCTGGTTGAGTTGCCCCGCATAACAATCGACAAGGGGTAAATCACCGTAGTGCTTCTGGACAACAATTTCAGGGCATGACCCATTTGCCTTCAACCGATGGGACAGCAGCAGCAGCGTACTTTCAATTCCTTGATGAATGTCAACGCGCTTTGTTTCTGCCTCTTCTAGTCGAGAGAAGTTGCGGAGCGACAGCACAAGTTCGCGAATCCGGTCGGTTCCGACTTGCATGGACAGGATCAATTTCTGAAAATCGTTGAGTAGAAAATTGAGATCAATGTCATCGATCGTGGTTTGAATTTCTGCGGCGGGATGCGGATAGTGCTGTTGATATTGATCGATAAGCTGAGTCAGGCTTTGCATATATGCGGTTGCCGGAGACAGGTTTGCAGCAATGAAGCTGATCGGGTTGTTGATTTCGTGGGCAATTCCGGCGACAAGCTGCCCCAAGCTAGACATTTTTTCAGCTTGAATCAGTTGAAATTGAGTTTGCTGTAGCTCACAGAGGGTTTGGCTGAGGCGCTGTGCCTGAGAGCGATCGAGAAACGCAGTCAACAGCGTCAAACCCAGAATTAGCCCTGCTCCTAGACCGATCGCGACTGCTAAAATTCCGGTGTCAAAGTTTGAAGCGAGGATCTCGGTCGTTGCGATCGCGTTGAAAGAAATGGCTGCCATTCCGGTATAGTGCATCGTCGGAATCGCCAGCCCCATCAGTGCGCCACTGAAGAGCCGTCGGAGTGCCCAATTTGGGGAAGTCTGTTCGCGCAGTTGAAACGCAAGATCAAGCGCAATGCCCGAAACGACGATGGCGATCGCGACAGACGCGAAGACCCGTTGAAGATCATAAGTGACCGTGGCGGAGAGCTTCATGGCGGCAATTCCGGTGTAGTGCATGGCGGCAATTCCCAATCCCATACAAAGACTACCGAGTGCCAGTTGAACTCGGCTGATGGTGAATTGACTCACCGCAAACAGCGCAAGTCCAGATGCAGCAAGGGCAGGCAGAATTGAAAGCCCCACAATTGTCCAATCGTAGCGAACCGGGAGCGGGGTACAAAACGCCAGCATTCCAATGAAGTGCATTGCCCAAATGCCAATTCCCATTGCGATCGCGCCGCCAACTAACCAGCCAAACCGTCCTCTCCCCTGCGTTGCGACGACTCGCCCCGCCAAATCTAAAGCGCTGTAGGCAGCGAGGATTGCAATCACGATCGACAAGCCAACCAGCCCCACATCGTAGGAATTTGCAGGCATAGAATACTACTCCAGATCACCGAATGAGCCTGTTTTCAAGTTAGGATACCCGTGACTCACCTTCTATTTTTTGTCTGAAGGAGTTCTCAGCTATAGAAATCGATCGAGTGCGGCTTTGAGTTCTTCGATTTCGGCATCGATGTTGCCTTCTTTGGCGGCACGAGCGACA
>DATJEM010000028.1:0-3943 GCA_035496615.1 Leptolyngbya sp. | reverse complement strand
TCGTCGCTGATCCCTTCGTGCGATCGACGATACAAATACACAAACGCAGAGACGCGCATATTTTTTGCACAATGCACAAAGATCGATTGCTTAGAGTGCGCTTGCATCACCGTCGAGAACTGGTGAAAATCTTCGATCGTGGGCGCGTCCCAAATCACCGGAATGTGAAAATACTGCATTCCCAAAGACTCTACAATCTCACGTTCATTCGCAATTGCACCTTCGGACGTTGGAACCGCCAGATTGATCACCACTTGATACCCTGCGGTTTTGATCTCAGCCAACTGCGCGATCGTCGGTTGCCCTGCGGTTGCGAGTCGATCGCGAATTTGGACAAAGTTTTGGATGGATTCAATCATAAAAACGCTCTATCGTTAGGTTGAAATTGCCGTTCTACGCTGCGATTTGGGATATTTTGTTGATAAGTTGCGTCTTTGTGTCTAAGCGTCTAGCGTCAATGGATAAAAATGAAGGTTAAAAATTTAGCGGTGAGTTCGATCGCAGTCTTAATATCCATGGGTGCCGCCCAAGCTGCATCTGCTCAATCTCAAAGTTTCCAATACCGATGCGACCAAGGGAGAGTCTTTCAAGCTGCATTTTCGCCGAATGACGCAGTTGTGAATCTTCAGGATGGTCGATCGCTGCAAATGCGTCAAGTTCTCTCGGCATCAGGCACTCGATATAAAAATGCAGGCTACCTGCTTTCCACCAAAGGAAATGAAGCCTTTATCACGTTAGAGGGTCAGATGCTCTATCAGAACTGCCTAACGCGCTCAATCAATCGTACGTCGGGCACAATCTTGAAGTTTCAAACTAAGACTAGCAAAGTTCGAGTTTATCGCCAAGGTGAGCAGACTTTATTGGAGGTCGCCAGTCGCAAAGATGGATCAGCCTGGCTCAGAGGAGTCCCGCTCCGATCCGATATGAGTTCAATGGGCACCGTGTACACGACGCTACAAGGCGAAAACGTGGTCAAAGTGTTTGAGTCTCAAGACGGAAAAATACAATCTCTGCAAATTGGCGATCATCCTCCTGAGATGGCTGAAACTCAAATCGTTTCCGGTTCTGTTAGCTATCGGCAACGCATCGCACTGCCGCCAAATGCAACCGTTCGGGTACAGCTTCAAGACGTGAGCAAAGCAGATGCGCCTGCGGTGACGATAGCCGAACAAACGATCGAAACAAACGGCAAACAAGTCCCGATTCCCTTCAGCTTGGTTTATAATCCCGCTGATATTGAGTCCACCGGACGTTACACCGTTCGCGCTCAGATTTTGATTGACAAGCAACTTCGCTGGACGAGTACAACCGCTGATCCGGTGATCACTCAAGGCACTCCGACAAAGGATGTTGAAATCATGGTGAATCAGGTTGGCGATCGATAGACATCAAAACCGATCCTTTTGTTGGCGAAGCTTGGCAAACGTTGCGATCGCATCTTTCCGATTCATCGCGGTTTGAATGGCTGAAGTGTCCCATCTCAGAAATGGATTGATCCGTTTTTCTTGTCCCAAGTCTGTCGGAATTGTGGATTCACCTCGGCTTCGCGCCGCCTGAACTTGAGCAAATCGATCTTGCAAATCGGAATTTTGTCGATCGATGGTCACTGCAAATTTCAAGTTACTCAATGTATATTCATGGGCGCACCAAACTCGCGTGTGGTCAGGCAGCGATCGAATTTGGCTGAGTGAATCAACCATTTGCGCGGGAGTGCCTTCAAACAATCGCCCGCAGCCTGCGGAAAATAGCGTATCGCCGCAGAACAATTCCCCCGGTTCATCCGCAATCGGGGGGAAATAATAGGCAATGTGACCGCTTGTATGTCCGGGGACAAAGAGAACTTCAGCGGTACGATCGCTAAACTGCACGCGATCGCCCGCCTTGAGTTCCACTTGCTGTCCGGGGATGCGACCGCGATCGTGAATTCCGGCATAAACGATCGCATTTGGGAATCGATCGAGCAGTTCCGCATTGCCGCCGACATGATCGCGATGATGATGGGTATTGAAGATGGCGACTAATTCCGCGCCGAGTTCTTTTAGCTTTTGCAGAACTGGGCGAGCTTCCCCTGGATCGACGATCGCAGCAATCTTCTGAGACGCATCATACAGCAGAAAAATATAGTTATTAGAGAGGGCTGGGATCCGGTAAATTTGCATTAGGCTAAAAAAATTAGTTTCCGTGTTTGTTCCGATTCCGAAGTCGTCAATACTGAAGGTGTAGAGCGGAATTCACTAGATTTTACTGAATCTTGATAAAGTTCTCATCTTCCCTTTGTGTGTCTCCCGCAAAAACGCGCAACAGTAAAGAAGGTTGAAAGTCGTGTGTACTCTTTGACCGCAATTTACTCGTGTTTGGCTTGCCCCGTTAGACGACAGAGCGACGATTTCTATGGTACGAACTGCCCAAAGCCGATCCAATCTATCGACCCAGCGAATTCTCGATCGCATTCTCGAACTTCGCCAACTCAACCGCCACGAACATTTACATCTCGCCTCTTTATTGCTTGCAAATCACCGTCTCAGCCCAGAGGAACGGCGGCAGATTAACCACATTTTTGATCAGATCCAATCGGGTCAGATTCAGTTTAACGATGAAGGATTGTTCCTCTGATGAATGTAATTCAAGCCAGCGCTTGGTTTCCGCCCGATTCGTTTGGCGGCGTTGAAGTTTATCTAGATGGCTTGGTGCAAGACCTGAGCGCGATCGGCTTGCAGTGCAAAGTGGCAGCGGCTCGAAAACAACCTCAACCCACGATCGAACACTACAACGAAACTGAGGTCTATCGCTATCCCGCTGAAGATTTGACCGCGTTTCAAGCTTGGCTCACTCAGAATCGAGCCGGGATCTATCATCAGCACACTTTGCGATCGGGCTGCGGTTTGGCGCATTTGCAAGTCGCGAAACAGTTGAGAATGAAAACAGTTTTGACGGTTCATATGCCCGATCTTGCTTGTTTGCGCGGCACCCTGATGCAAGGTGGAAATTCGGCTTGTGATGGCAAGATTGAAATCGATCGCTGTAGTGCGTGTCTCGGTGTTTCTAAGCGGGTTCCGAGTTGGGCGCTTGAGCAATTGAGTAAGATTCCAAGTGCGATCGCCCTGCCGATGCGCCAGCGGTTGCAGCAATCCTCGAATGTGCGGTTGCGGCAGTTGGGAACGACGATCGCGACTCCTGCCCAAGTTCGTGATCAGCAGCGACAGTTTAATCAGGCAGTGGAATTGAGCGATCGAATTGTCGTGGTTTGTCAGTGGCTTTATGATGCGTTTGTGCTGAACGGTGTGCCGGAATCGAAGCTGGTTCTAAGTCGTCACGGAGTCTCGACGGTTGAACCATCCGTTTCGCGATCGATCACAGTTCCCATTCGGATTGGGTTTCTCGGTCGTTGGCAAGCTACGAAAGGGGTTCAAATTCTGGCGCAAGCCCTCCAACAGATTCCGAACGCACCCGTTGAATTGATTATTCATGCGACTCACGCCGATCAACATGGTGCAGCAAATCGCGAGAAAGTGCTGGCGATCGCCCAAAACGATGCTCGAATTCACATTAAACCAACTTTGGCACGATCGGAGATTAGCAACGCGATCGCGCAGTTCGATCTATTAGCGGTTCCCTCACAATGGTTAGAAACCGGTCCGCTTGTAGTGTTGGAAGCTTTCGCAGCGAGAACGCCTGTCATCGGTTCAGATTTGGGCGGAATTGCGGAATTGGTCAACCATAAGATTGATGGTTGGCTGCTTCCTGCAAGTGATGTGAATGCGTGGGCGAATGCGATCGCACAGTTAGCCGAAAATCCAGAAACGATCGCACAACTAAAACAAAACATTCAGCCCGTAAAAACACGGCAAGTGGTCGCCGCAGAAATGCTACAGCTTTATCAAAACTTGATTCGGGAATACTGATCGAATCGGGGAGTTGTATCTTTCTCTCTGCCTCCCTTCCC
>DATJEM010000027.1:0-5003 GCA_035496615.1 Leptolyngbya sp. | reverse complement strand
TTGAAGCTCAAGAAAAGGAAGTTTAGATCGCCTGAAACTCCGATTCTCTCGAAATTTCAATTGCTCATTCTATAGTCTGTGTCCAGAAAGTGAACGCCTGAAAGCTTTAAGTTATATGGATTTGAGCATTATTTTTTGATTTTTTCGACTTTACGTAAGCATTTATACTCAAAAAATCAGTTTTTCTGATCAAAGATTGCTGAAAGTAAACGATTTAGCAATGTTCATCAGCGATCGAGAGATGATCTAGAAAAGAGCAATCAGCTTCTTCTTTCGGTCTTATCTAAGACAACTTTTGGACTGTATTCTCGTCCTTTGCGATCGCGCTTTCTGATTGCGTCACTGTCTGATCAATATCATCCAATGTGCCTGACCCGCCCAGACGACGAACAGTGACCGGATCATTCGCTTGAGAAGTAACAATTTTCCGGGTGTCATTGCTCAGGCTGCGGATAGCGCCATGAAAGAGAGGGGCTGTAAAGCTTACTGTACAAAGACTTCAGGCATTTAAGAGAGTCAAAAGAGTCAAAGTCTGTCGGATGATCTTGTGGCTTTAAGCATCAAAACCAACCGTATTGCTCATCTGTACGCTGTTTAACCTCGTTTTTCTTCCTGAACTTCGAGAGTGAATGCAGGAGACGAATTCGCGAATTTCAGACGTTGTGTGCGTTTCACTGATCCTTTCTATCAGGGCACTGCCGCTCCTAAATTTATCCTTGATCGACTGCAAATTTTCGCTCTAATAAGCCCAAGCCCAAATCCTCTGGAGACAACGATCGTACTTCATACAACGCCATCATGTCTTTCAAGTTTGGATTGCCCCGGCTCGCTCCTGTTAAGCCTTTTGCAATCAACAAGCCGCACGTTCCCTTCGTTTTTTTACAGCGCTGATCCCATTTTTTTCGCGCTTGAGCATGAGTCGGATCCCCTTCGTCAAACTCGCCAAACAGATGCAAATCCCCATTCTGTGTATGCAGCAAACCCAAATCGTAGCGATCGTCCATAAACGGATCTGATCCAGGATTAAAACAAATGCCGTTCAGCCCGCCCGCTGATTGAATCTCTTCAATCATTTGCTTGGCTTTGGGGCGCGAGGTTTGAATCAGAATAATCGGTAAGCCATCCCCGGCTTGAGTCGGCGCTTCAAGCTGAGAATGTTCAGCAGTCGATCGCAGTTGTTTCACAATTTCCCACGGCACAACCCCCAAACTGAGAAATGAATTTTCGGGAACCAAATCATCCCGAATCATCGGCATCTCACTGAGATCCGCCTCATCTTCATCGACCATTGCGTAGAGTTCTTCCGCCACTTCCGGTAGGGTTGACACCTTGACTGAGAGGATGCCGCCTTCGGGAGAAGAGATCTTAAATCGGCTGCTGATGGCTGGAAAATCATCGTTCATCAGTTTGCGACGATGACTTTTCAAAAACCGATGAAACGCTTCTAACACAACGAGAAACGCCATTGCTTCTTCGTCATAGAGAAACGATCGAATCCCTTCTAATGGATGCAGCGTGCCAAATACAGGGTTGAGAACAGGTTCAAGCGACAGGATTTCCAATTCATCGCTGTCGTCCTCGTCCTCGGTTTCATAAGTGAGAAACAAACAGTCCTGAGCCAAAAATGCCTCTTCCATCCGCTCCATTGAGTCGTTTGACAGCACTCGCTGGCGGAATTGTTTGAGCGAATCGAGCGATCGATACAGCAAGATTCCATATTCCATGCCCAACATTCCCATAACGGAGGCATAAACGCAGCCCAAGTCCCAGCGGTTCAGTTCAATCTCAATAATCTTGTGATCCGGCAGCAGCGACCAGGGCGCATCTTCCCAGATCAAATCCGCTTTCGAGAGTAATTCCTCGGCAAACTGTGGCGGGATAGCAGGGGGACGAGCATGGGTCGCATCCTGAAAGCCTCGGAAGATTTCATCAATCAGCGGCAATTCTGGCACGTAATCCAGGGCAATATCGAGATCTTGAAGTACGCCTCTCAGGTAAAAAAGGATTTCTCGATCGCGCACCACAATTTTCTGAGGTCGAGCAGCTTGGGCAGGACTATGCGGATGCTCCATCGCTCGGAGTAAGGTGCGAACGATCGCTTCATGTCCCGTCTCGATCGGGACGACATCCATTGCCCGTACTACTCCTTGAGAGCCATCGACCCACAGAATACATTCGCCATCTGCCGAAGGCTCGGACTCAGACCAAGTTGGATCGGTCGGCACACCAGAAGTCAGAATTCGTCGATCGCCTTCCCAGACACACGGAATCTGGGGCAACTCTAGCAAACGACGATAAGTAGAAGGGTTAAGACCAGCCATAACCAAGCCATGAACACATTAGGGGGAGCGCTGCTCAAGAAGCAGTAGACTTTATCTTAATCCGTTCACTCTCTCTCAGCACTGAAAGGCTTAAGCTTCTGCAATGTTTTTGCAAGAGAGGAATTGCTAAGATAGGGGAAAGTAAGGTTCAGTCGGGACTTTAGTATCAGAAGTATCAGAATTTTGTAGGAGCGATCGCATGACTCAAACTTCTCAGACCGCTACGCAGCCTCAAAAAAGCGGCATTCAACTGAGCGAAACTGCCCTCAAGCACGTCATGATGCTCCGAGAGCAGCAGGGTAAGGATCTGTGTCTGCGAGTCGGAGTACGTGGCGGTGGATGCTCTGGAATGTCCTATACCATGGACTTTGAAGATCCCACCAATATCCGCCCAGATGATCATGTGTCTGATTACGAGGGCTTCAAAGTCGTTTGCGATCCAAAAAGCTTACTGTATCTCTATGGTTTGATGTTGGACTACAGCACAGCGCTGATTGGTGGCGGGTTTCAGTTCACGAATCCGAATGCAAGCCAAACTTGTGGGTGCGGTAAATCCTTCTCCGCTTAAACTAAATAAATTGTTCGATCGAGGGTTAGTGGCAATGCTGCTAACCATTTTGTTGTGAATGAACGTGTTGTTAATGAACTAGGTGCTATGACTCAAACGGTGGAAACCCTTTTTGATCAAGGATTAGAGCGGTACAAAGCTGGAGAAGATCCAGAAGCGCTAATTCCGGTATTTAAAGAAATCTGCGATCGCTCTCGCAAAACGGGTGCAGCTTGGACGTGCTTATCGTGGTTGTATTTACTTGCAGATAAGCCTGCATTGGCGCTTCCAGCGGCTCAAAAAGCAGTGAAGCTGGTGCCCCAAGATCCGCAAGCTCGAATCAATTTAGTCCTGGCGATGTTGGATTTGTCGAAACCGGGAGTCAGACCTCATGTTGAAATGGCGCAACAGTTGACGTTTGCCGTTGAAGAATTGCGGGACGAAGTGCAACAAAATATTGCAGATGGATTGGCAAGAAAACCGGATTGGAAAAGCTTAGAACGAGTGAAAGCGTGGCTGTTTGAATCCTAAGCGAGCCTTCTTGCTCGTTCACATTATGAGAGAGCCAGCGATCGGTCTGGCTTTTTTTAATCAAAGCTTTTTGAGATGACGAGATTTTTATCAGTGCATTACAGAATCGTTGCAATTCACCGCCCAAATCCATCAGGTTAATTGATAAGCTGCAATATAAAAACAAATAACTTAACTCCCTTCTCAGAAAGGGAATGGTAGTATTTGATAACTAGGATACAGTTCTAAGTTTTACAGTCTTTCTGTCACTTTATTAAGTCAAAAAAGTTAGCTTGCGTGAAATATATAATCGCGTCTGCTGTCTAGTTTGCTGTCATTTAGCAGGCGACATCTCGCTATTTCAGCGCTGATTTTCCTTGCTTCAAATCGGTGACGATCGACGAATTTTGTAGCTTAAGGAGCGAATTATTATGTCTATCGATCGCGTTGGTGTTAAGCCTGGAACACGGAATCTCAAAGGTTATTTTATCCAACAGACCTCAGGTTATCAATTAGTTGAAATGCACCAATCGGGCTGGGCAATTATCTGCTCAAGCGAGGCAGTTTGTCATTACGTTGATCCAGAAAATCTGCAAATCTCTCGTGAAAGGGATTTGCCCTCGGTTCACGAATTTTAGAGTAATGCGTTGTTGATAACTTAATTTTGGGCTGCACAAATTTCGGGTGCAGCCCACTTTTTGTTAGATTAATAAAGCCTACGATCGCGATTGGTTTATGAAAGAAACGTTTTTCAAGTGGTTAAATACCGTCTTGATGTGGAATCTGTTTTTTGTGATGCTGTGTTTTGGCTGGTTTGCGATCGCGCTAGTTGGTCGCTCTGCAAAAGTTCCTTTAGGGTTAGATCTTTGGCTCTCACTCTGGACACCTGTAATGCAGCCTGCATTGGGCATTCTGATGGCGGGAGCGCTGATTAGTGGAGCGAGTAGCTGGGTCATAAAGCGGCTTAATCCGAGTGAGTGAGCAAAGATGCCGACTGTCTGGAAAATTAGAGCTTACTGCTTCTAATTCTATCGGCATGAACCAAACGCCCCCGCTCATGTTCACATCGATCTAAATGAGTTGGCTGCTAAATTCTGGCTAGTATCTGTGAATTTGGCGAAGAACAGCGGCTGACGCGCAAAATAGACGTGCAAAATAAAAGAGTACGGGCAGGTCACTTCCCCAAAGATCCGATCTCAGTTAATTCGATTGATGCGCGATCGATAATGGTTCCCTTAGTCTAAATATCCCAGATTGTTAGGCGCGACTTTTGAGCAAAGGACAAATTGGCGTATTTCTGGCGGCGACGATCGAAGTCCTTGGGAAGCAATCGGCGAAAATCCCAGCCCGAAGAATGTTACCTAGAAATTCACTGCTTGAGCGATGGGCAAAGGCTGCATTCCTCTGGGTCGAGATCTTATCATTGAACAATTGATCACCATAGACAAGAGGAGCGAAAGAAATTCTCCCCAAGTACGCTCTGACAATACAAGTTTTACAAAGCTACTGAATATAAGTTCTTGTCAGATCGTGCTGAAAGAATGTGTTCATGTCGAAATCAACGTTTTCTAGCAGAAGCGAGAAGTTTGTTCTGTCATATTCTCCTTCAAAGAAGGTGTCAAGGC
>DATJEM010000026.1:0-7418 GCA_035496615.1 Leptolyngbya sp. | reverse complement strand
GTTCGTTCAGATGGGTATTATTTGTCGCTGGTATCAATTTTTTCAGCTTGGGAGGATTGACTCAGGCAACGATCGCGGCTCCGCAAACGAGCCAGTATTGCCAAGGTCAGTTGCAGGATGGATGGCTCACAGGATTCTATCGCTGCCAATTTCCGGGGGGAAATCGATTTCAGGGAAACTTTCGACAGAATGAGCGAGAAGGGCAGGGCGTTTTTGTCTATGCGGATGGGACGCGATGTGAGGGAAATTTCCGAGACAATCGGCTGAATGGACGGGGGATTTGCCGCTTCGCGAGCGGAAACCGCTATGAAGGAGAGTTTCGGCAGAATGAGCGAGAAGGACAGGGCGTTTTTGTCTATGCAGATGGGACGCGATGTGAGGGAACGTTTCGATCGAATGCTTTGACCGGATTTGGGCGCTGTCGGTTTGCGAGTGGAAACCAGTATGAAGGGGCGTTTCAAGCGAATGTGCGGCAGGGACACGGAATTTTTACTTACACAGATGGAACGCGCTGTGAAGGAGAGTTTCGGCAGAACGCCATGAATGGATCGGGTAAGTGTACGTATCCCAATGGCGATCGCTATGAAGGATCGTTTCAGAACAATCAGCGGCATGGGCGCGGCGTATATGTCTTTGCAAATGGAACGCGATCGCAGGGAAGGTGGAGTAACGGAAATCCGCCACCCGTGAAACCATCCCCACCGAAACCGAGAGCGAAACCTACAAAGCGTTGATCAACCCGATAAATCTTTTTCGGATGGTGGGTTTGTCGCAGCAAATTCGATGGTGGTTGCAGTAAAACCTGTCTTGCATTTACTGCTAGGAGCGAGTTTTCGCTGAGATAATGCTGAGATAATATAGTCTCGCTATTCAAAGTTTGAATCAAAAACTAGACAATTTTCCTGCTTTCAACACGCTTGCTGCGCTAAAACAGAGACTTATTCCTCAAGCTACATTTTAAAAGGATGTAGACATTCAAGGATCTTCAAGGTGTCACACATGACCAACGCTGCATATTGGGAACAACGCTATCAAGAACAGTCTGACCGATGGGATCTTGGCGAAGCCGCCCCACCCTTTGTGGCTCTATTGAACGCTCCATCCTCACCGTCACCGGGCAAAGTCGCAGTCATTGGCTGTGGTCGCGGGCACGATGCCCTCCTGTTTGCCCGACATGGCTTTGAGGTGACTGGCTTTGATTTTTCTCCGACCGCGATCGCAGATGCGACCCGTCAGGCAGCGTCGCTGGACTTACCCGCCCAGTTTCTTCAGCGGAACATCTTTGACCTAGCTGAAGAATTTCCGGCGGGGTTTGATTATGTGATTGAGCATACTTGTTTTTGCGCGATCGCGCCCGCTCAACGGCAAGCCTATGTGAAATTGGTACATTCGATTCTGCGACCTGGCGGAGAACTAATCGCTCTATTTTGGGGTCACGATCGCCCTGGTGGGCCGCCTTTTGGTGTCAGTCTGCAAGAAATTGCAGATTTGTTTGCTTCCAAGTTTGATGTGTCGGTGATCAATCCAGCGACAAACTCTATAGAAAGCCGTCGAGGGGAAGAGTATCTAGCTTGCTTTCGCGCTTTTGCGGCGACCGATTAAAACCGTAATCGGGCAACTCGTAGAACGCTTCTCAACTGAAAAAGTACGATCGTGAGAGTTGCGGCACTTGACCAATCAAGTGAACCGCAAATCTTTTGCCCACACCACCTGTCGCTAGCTCAATCGTCTTTGAGTGCGGCGTTACTTTTTGCCTGGGGTGACTTTGCCGATCGTTTTTAGCTTGCCATCCGGCTCAACTGTCCACACATCGTAACTTCCGACGACATCCCCGGCTGCATCAATATCGACGTTACCGCTTGCCCCTTGATAATTGATTTTTTTCCCTTCCCGCAAAAGTGCCAAACCTTTGCAGACATCCGAAACTTCCTCCCCCGGCGCATTCGTGACTTCGCGCAGTTGTGCCTTCATCGCCTCGCCGCTGTTCGACTTTGCCGCTTGCGCCGACAGCACCAAAATCGCCGCCGCATCCCAAGCATGAGCCGCATACGCCACTAGGGGACGCTTCTGTTTTTCTTCCCACAGTTTTGTAAACGCAGCCAGCCCCTCGCCGCTGGCTCCAGGAACCGTTCCGAGCGCACCCGCTAGGATGGATTGACCATTCTGCCCTTTGCCAACTTTATTGACAAAATCTTGAGAGTAAACACCATCCGTCAATAAAAACTGAGTTTTTTGGCTCTTCCCTTGTTCATACGCCGACTTCACGATCAAGCTGCCCGTATCGGCATACAGCACTGCTGCCACTGCTTTGGGATCTCCTGAAAAGGCAGCGGATGCTTCAGTTTCGACAGAGGCGGCTTTTGGATCGTACCGAGTTGGATTTGCCTGGTTCATCACTTTGCCACCGAGAGAATTGAACGCTTTGTCAAACTCACGCTCGAAGCCAACACCATAGTCATTATTAATCACCAGCGTACTTGCCGTGTTTAGCTTGCGATCGATTGCCAGTTGCGCTAGTGCTTGAGCTTGATAGGTATCGGGTGGCGCAGTTCTTGCCCAATAGCCGTTAAACTTCCCGTCTTTCGCCTGCTGGGTAAACACCGGGCTAGTACTTCCGGGCGAGATCAAAACGACTTTGTTGCGAACTGCGATCGGAATTGCCGCGGTTGAAACGCTGCTGGCAAACGAGCCAACCACACCCGCGACTTTTTCTCGTTCAGCCAGCCGGGTCATCGCTTCTGCGCCTGCGGCTGGATCAGTTTGATCATCTGCACTGACGAGGGTGACAGGCTCTCCGTTTACACCGCCGCACTGATTTACGGTGTCTACCAGCATCGGAACGGCGGCAACCATTTGCTGACCGACGGAGGCGAGATCTCCGGTCGAAGGGAGGAGTGAACCAATCTTTAAGCCTTTAGCAGCAACGGGTTCGGCTGAACCGGGGGAAGCCGTTCCTGTCGTCGGGGCGGATTCTTGACAAGCAGCGGCAAGTAGTCCAACCGTTAAAGTAACAGCCGCAAGCGATAAAGCGCGTCCGAGTTTCAGAAGATTCGGGGAAGCCAAGTGACTCATAAAAGGGTTCAACTCCATAAAACGATCGAGAAATCTGAGGGTGAAGCCGATTTTAAACCCAAGACTCCCAATTTTCTGCATTATTTACTGAAGTTTGTTGATCGATCCAACAACCACCAAAGTTCACCTTGCGGCTGAATAAATCGGGCGGGGTAATGGGCGGCATCTGCTTCATCGGCAAAAATTTGGGTCAGGGCATGATGCTTACTCGCACCTGAGACCATGAAAATCGTAGTGCGAGCCGCATTGAGCAAAGGGATGGTGAAGGTGATTCGGGGAGTGCCGTCTTTGTTGCCGACGGTGATTAGGTGATCGCAAACTTGCAAAGCCTCAGTGTGTGGAAATAAAGAAGCGGTATGCGCATCGTCGCCAATCCCCAGCAAAATTACATCGAAAGCGGGAATTTCTCCCGATTGGACATTGAAAAATGCTTTGAGTTCGGCTTCATGTCTTTGGGCGGCGATCGCGGGATCAGTTTCACCCGTTGGCATGGGATGAATGTTTTCGGCGGGGATGGGGACATGATCAAGCCAAGCTTGTCGCGCCATATGCTGATTGCTGTCGGGATGATCGGGAGTGACATAGCGTTCGTCGCCCCAGAAAACGTGGAGTTTGTCCCAGGGAAGATCTTGCTGGGCAAGTCTTTCGTAAAGTGGTTTGGGAGTGCTGCCGCCGGAAAGCGCGATCGTGGCTAGATTGCGCTCTGCGATCGCGCGATGGAGTTTTTCTAAAACCAGTTCAAGTGAGCGATCAATCAGGGCAGGCAGATCAGCAAGGGTTTCGATGTGTGAATTCATAACAGTAATTTCGCTATTCTTCTTTGCCAGAATAGAGGAAGAATGCTTAGTTCTCTGCTGTCTTTAGATCGATGTAAGAAGTTAGCAACGGACTGATTTCTTTATCTCGTGCCGAATCTTTGAGGTCAGGCACGCTCTGGCAAGCAAAAATTTAGCAGACAAGATTAGAAGTGCGGTGCGATCGGGTGTTATGAGGCGCGATCCGGGCATCCTAGCACTGCCGAGATCAACCGAGAAGATGAACGATTCGATCGCCCCTAGCCGATTTGATGTGCCAACTTATGTGGTCAGCCAGTTTGAGCAAGATCCGAATGCGATCCGAATTCAGAAGCTGCTGATTTATGCCTGTCGGAACCGCTGGGAAAGCGATAGCGTTCGTTTCGATGCCACCCGTTGGCGATCGCTCATTGAAGAAGTGAGGGAATTTCATCCAACGATCGAACAGCTACGATCGCGCCTCGTTCATCAGATTGGCACACTCAATAAGTCGGCTGAATACGTTCCGATCGGGCAGACAATTCTATCAATTCTAGAGCAAGTTTATGCCCAGAATTCAACCACAGTTATTACCGCTCCAAAGCGATCGAATTCGCTTGATCAAGACGCGAATGTTAGTCGAATTAAGAAGTTATTAATTTATACTTGTCATCACTATTGGGAAGCGAATTCATATGTGATTGAGCAAACCGCTACTTCGGAGCTACTAGAAGAGTTAATTAAGCGCTATTCGAGTTTAGAAGAACTGCGATCGAGCCTAACTAAAATTGTTAAGACATTAAATAAACCGATTGAGTATTCATTAGTTGCGGAGATCATTTTACGCGAAGTGAAACCGCTTTATTGCGAGAAAATTAACGAATTAAATTTACTTGAAGATGAAGCGATCGATTTGTTTGATATTCGTCGAGAGATTTTGAAATATGCAAATCCGCTGCAAGCTAAAATTCTACTATTTTCATCTGTCTATCATCAATTTAGTTTCTGCACCCAAGATTGGTCAAATCTGAAGCTGTATAGTTTAGATGGACTACTGCGAACGGTGTTAACTCAAGTTGAAACGATCGCAGATCTTCAGCAGCTTCTTGATAGCAAAGCGAGTCAATTGGAAGATCCGGAGTCGTATTTAGAAATCGCATTGGTTTTAGTTCGATCGCTCAAATCTAACTATCACAGTCTTCGCCAAAAAATGCTTTTTTCCTCCCAAACAAGCAGCGTTGCAGATACAACTTTAGCAAGCACAGTCCGAGCAACGCTGTAGTGTAGAAAATCCGTTGGGGCAAACTGAATTCAATTATCTCTATCGGGCTGCATCGGTATGAACGCTCAAGAATTGTTGCACCAATACGAAGCGGGCAACTTAAATTTTGCTGGTATTAATCTAGGCGGCATCAATCTCACAAATGCGGATTTGATCGGCTCCAATTTTGTCCAAACTGATTTTAATCACGCTGTTTTAAGATTCGCCTATCTCAATCGCGCCAACCTAACTCGCGCCAATCTCACTCACGCTAATTTGAGCGGCGCAAACTTCAGTCAATCAAATTTGATTAACGCAAATCTACGGGATGCCGATTTGCATGGAGCGATTTTCTGTGGGGCAGATCTGCGCGGGGCAGATCTCTCACTTGCAATGATTCTGGATGCTAATTTGAGCGGTACGGATTTACGCAACGCTAATTTTAGCGGGGCAGATTTACGCGGAGCCGATTTGCGCGGGGCAAACTTTCGAGAAGAAAAACGCAGTTATGAAGGCGCACTTTTACGGGGGGCAGATTTGCGCGGAGCCGATTTGCGCGGGGCGAATCTCGCCGGGGCGGATTTAAGTCGATCGAATCTCGCCGGGGCAAATCTCAGCGAGGCAAGTCTCCGTGAAACGACGCTGACGCAGGCAAATTTGAGTCAGGCAATTCTGACCGGAGCCTTTTTGACTGATGCTGATTTGACCGAAGCAAATTTAGCTCAAGCCAATCTCAAAAATGCCAAACTCAATCGATCGACGCTGACTCAAGCCGATCTGACTCAAGCCAATCTGATCGATGCCACTCTCAATCACGCAAAGTTGCACAAAACGAAGCTGATTCGCGCCAATCTCACCCGAACTCAACTGAATCATACTGATCTCAGTCGCGCCGATCTCCAACACGCGATTCTGATCGATGCTGTTCTCGTCGAAGCCTATCTTGCTCGTACCGATCTGCGTCACGCCAATCTCACTCGCGCCAACTTGACCCGTGCGGAAATGAGTAGCGCTTCGATCATTGGCGCGATCGTACAAGGCATGATTCGACCCGATGGCAGTTCAGAAGATTAGCTCAAGGTTAGCCAGAAGATTAGCGTCGAGGAGCCTGAGCAACCTGCATCGACTTCACCAAATCCGCCATCGCGGTTTCTAGCACCGTCCCGGCATCCATCGCCACCCAACCTTCCGTCGTTTGCTGACGCACTTCAAAATGCAGGTGAGGTCCGGTCGAGTTTCCGGTACTGCCCACTCGCCCTACGACTGTCCCTTGCTTGACAATTTCCCCAGGCTTAACAAAAATTTCCGACAAGTGGGCATAAAGCGTTTGCTGTGCGCCCGCGTTATGTTCTAGCGCCACAGCTAACCCATAGCCGCCAAAGAAATCAGCCATAATCACCCGACCTGTCAGCGCGGCTAAAACAGGCGTTCCCAACGGCGCACCCAAATCTGTGCCCGTATGCAAACTACTATTTCCCGTGATCGGATGAACCCGCCAGCCGAACAAGGACGTAATCGGAGCCGGAATCGCTAGCGGAAAAACCAGCTTGAAGTCGCCATTGCCCAATCGTCCGATCGGACGCACCGAGCGATTGTAGTAATTCTGAACGGTTCCATAGGCTGATTCGATCGGCTTCGGGGTGACAGTATCCCAGTTGATTCCTGCGGCAGAGAGTTTGAAGCCGCCCACTTCGATCGGAGCAGCACTCACCGATTCAGACCTCGCGATATATCGAGGTGAAGCGATCGGAGCAATCGGCTTTGAGATCGCCGCAGCAGGGTGCGATCGCTCAGTTGCGCCCAAACTGTAGTCGGTACGATCGATAAATGCTTCGCCGCCTGATGCGGGTGCGATCGTTGATTGAGGCGCGGATTGAGAGTCGAGGCTTAAGCTAGGTTCCGTGCTTGGAGCAGGGGTTTGGGCTTGAACGCGACCAACTCCGCTGAACCCAATCAGTCCGCCTAGCCCTGAAATGACCAGAGCGCGAATCAGAAAGGAACTAGAAAAAGGTTGAGTCATAAGACCATTTTAGAGAATAACAGCGTGAGATTGAGAAGGCTCAGAATTTGATTTTGCCAGGAAATGAGTGAAACGGCTCACTGACTTAAGTTACTCACTGCCCGTTGAAGTTGGGCAAGCGCCAGGTTGTAGTTGATAATTGCACTGACTCGGTTGCCTTGGGCTTGGGTCAGCGCCGCTTCTGCACTAATTCGATCGGTCTGAGTTCCTACTCCCGCCTGGAACCGCAAAATCGCCAATCTTAGTGCTTCTTCTGCCTGCGCCACCGATTGCTGAGTCGTGTTGATGTTGG